>CAMBHV010000171.1 GCA_945867255.1 uncultured Clostridia bacterium | reverse complement strand
AGCTTTTTCAGAGCGCTGTGATGCAACCGCTTTACTGTGGCAGGTGAAAGTTCTAAAGCGGTGGCGATATCCGAGATTTTTAAGCGCTGCGCATAGCGCATCAAAATTACTTGTTGTTCACGCGATGTCAGCTTTTTCAGCGCATGGCGAAGCTGTACAAGTTGCTCGGAATATTCGGCCTGTTCCGCCAGAGAGAGCGCTGTTACATCAAAAGGGGCAGTTGTAGGCGAAACACTGTGCGCACTGCGTGTGGCTGCGCGGCGGCGGTAGTTCATACATACTTGGTGCGTGGTGGTATTCAAATAAGCAATAACGCTTTGCGGCCGGCGGATATTGGCAAGATTTTGATACAGTGTAAGATATACTTCCTGCAGGATATCCTGTGCAGCATCGGTTTCGTTGACGTAAGTGAGGATCAGATGATATTGTATCTCGCTTGTCTGCACAAAAAATTGAGCGAACGCTTCTTTATCACCTGCTTGCGCCTTTTGAATCAGTGCACCAAGTTGTTCATGAAGCCCATTTGGCACGTCAACGCCCCCTTTTTTATTCTTGGTACGGCTGCCAGCGAAACGCGTTTTATTATAACAACATTTTTTTATATAAGCAATAAATTATGTGTGTAGTGAAATAAAGTTTATAGATTTTGAAAAAATCAGTAAAAATTTTGAGCCGTTTTTTATTTTATCGACACTTATTATATATGATATTATATGCTTTGCGCTTCTTAAGCAAAATCGGAAAAAAGGGCGCAGGGAAAGGAAGAGGATTTTTATGAGGCGTCGTAGATATCAAGGTGCCTGCCAGCGTCTGTGCGGGCTTGTACTGGCATTGGCGATGAGTTTGTCGCTGGCCGGTGGTGTGTTTGCGGAAACGGTGCCCGCGGGCGAAGAGAATATTACATCGTCTGTGGGGCAAACACAGGGCCAGGGAAGCCAGCCTGATAGCGGGAAACCGGGCGAAGAGAAGACGGAAGGTGAACAACCGTCCGAGCCGAACGGTGACGATGCCAAAACGGAAGAAACGAATCCGGAGGGTGCACAGAACAAGCCCGGCGCGGATGCGGGCAGCACCGTGCCGGAAGACCCGGAAAGCGACGAAACACCGGCACCGTTATCTAACGGCCCTGCCTAACGGCCCTGCCCTGCTTGGCGCGCCGCGCGCGGTGGACCTTGCTGTTACCACGGGGCTAACCATCACAGCAGACGATGGTCAGCCGCTGGTAGAGGGGGAGGACTATACCCTGGAAACAGGTGTTGGGACTTTTAACGGAGCAAATTCCAAAGGAACACCGGGAAACCTGATTGTGATTATAACAGAGCGGTCCATTACGGTTTCCGGCACATCGAAGGGAAACTATGGCATTCAGGTGGCAGCAGGAGTGCATGCAAGCATCACGCTCAATAATGTTACCATCAAAGCGCCTATCCCGTTCGATATCGTGACGAACCTGACGGGAACGGCAGACGGCACAACGGCAACACGCGGTTATGAAATAATAAACCGAACGACGGTGCATCTGACGCTGGCTGATGGTAGCCAGAATGTGATTGAGGTTGCCCCCATCGCAACAGAGCGCGCAGGTATACACTGTGGGGAAGGCTCCACTTTGATAATCGATGACAGTGTGTGGAACCAGATGGAAGATGGCACATCCATCGTGCCGCAGCAGGGACGCGTGCCATATGATTGTACACTGAAAAACGGCACGGAACTGAAGCAGGGAGACCCGCTTTGGAAGATGGACAGTGAAAATCCGGGCAAATTGACCGTGACCGGTGGCGGTTACAGCGCGGGTGTCGGTGGCGGACGCGCTGAGGACTGTGGCGGTGTTACTATTGAAGGCGGTATCCTGGAGGTGCACGCAGACAGCTCCAGTAACGGCTATGGCGCCGGCATTGGTGGTGGTACGGGTGCGGGTGCAGGCTGTTCATTGGAAGGCGACGGTGTTACTATTAACGGTGGCCGCATTACGGCGTACGGCAGTTATCACGGTGCAGGCATTGGTGGAGGATATCGAAATGGCTGTACACCGCAGCGGCCTACACAGCTTCCAGGCACGTTACGGTCTCGCGTTGGGAAATGCGCGTGGTGTAGTGCCAACACAGCGCCACATGCGCCGATCCCTGGAGACATCACCATCAACGGCGGTTATACGGAGGCATACGGCTACCAACATGGCAATGCTGTTGGCGGTGGGTGCTTGAACGGAAATAATGTGGGCCATGGCGACGCGAATACACCACATGAACTGAGAATTACCGGCGGGACTTTGAAACCGTCTTCATATAACACTGGGAGCCCCACTTCAACGGGTTCATGGGATATTGGCGCCCGTGGCGGTAAAGTGATTGTGACTGGCGGTTCCTTCCCTGTACATAAACATCAGAATGGAGTAGACGGCCTCAGCTTTCTTGGTGCAAGCGTAGAGAGCGCCAGCGGAGATAAGCTGACGATGGTGGAGATCGATCTGAGCGACTATGCAGCTTTGTTGGGCGGCCAGGTAATCAGCTATAATGTCAGCGTGGGCGGCGTGCCGATGGACCCGGAATATGGCCTTGCGGATATCATCGACACAGATGGCAAGCTGTATTTCTGGCTGCCGCAATCTGCAGTGGGGCAATCGGTGGAGATCAGCAACCTGAAAGTGCTGAACACAAATGGAGATGTGCAGGATGGTGAATATCCTTTTGTTGTGCCGGAAGTAGGCAAGGGCAATATCGCCAAGCGATATGTCACGTTTGAAGTGGATGAAAGCCAGTTCAGCGAAGGGTTGAAGGAACAGCTGGATAAGCGGTACGACGGCATCGCCATCAGCTGGGAGACGCTGAAGAACGAGATCGCGGCACAGAACATCGAAGTGACAAAACCGGATAACGAAGTGCTGGACGAGGCGGACAAAATGACGCCGGAAGCCCGGAGATATCTGGATAAGAACGGGCAGCCCACACAGGAGACAAGCAGCAAAACGGCATTTGAAAACGCAGGCACGTATGAACTTACAATCAATTCCAGCCAGTTTGCCGCAGTGGGCTCAGAATTTGCAAAGACGTTCTGGGGGCATCAGGCGATACTGTCTGCCCGTATCACGCCGGCGGACAGCCGTGTAACGGACTTTACATATCAGACGACCGGTACGGATAAAACGGAAACGCTGACGCTTACGGCAAACGTAAAGCCGGAAAGTGATGAGGCGCTTACATGTAAGGCACCGGATGGTTATGTGCAGTTCTATATCAACGGGGTGGCTGTGGGCCAGCCGGTGGAGCTGGCAAAGCTTGCTGTGCACACGGATTCGGACGGGTTTGCATATCGTACGGCCAGCATGACGTTCAACTTTACGCAGGCTGGGTATCCTGCTATCCCCGCGCGGGACGATGGAAAATTCGTGGTAGAGGCCAAACATTACGGCAGCACGAACTATACGGATTCCGAGGGACAGGCGATCGAACTGGACGGGACCGATCTGCCGGGCGGCGGCCTGCCGACAACGAACCCGCCAAAGGTTGAGATCAAGCCGGGGCAGCCGGGTGGCGGCGAAAACGGCAAACCGCTGGAGCCAGACAAGGTGGAGCCGGGTACGCCCGCGCCGGGCGGCGGCAACACGCTGCATGGGCATGTGACGGACAAGGTGGTACGGCCGACGGCACCGGGGGAGACTTTCGACAAGGATGATGCGAAAGACTTGATCGATGGGCGATATGAGTTTACGGACAACCAGGGCAACCCTCTGACACCGGGCGAAGTGACGATTTTTGACAAGGACGGGAACGATATCACAGACCAGGGCATCGACCTTTCGAAGCCGGGGGACTATGTGATCAACGTGACGGTAACGGATCAGGGCGGGAACAGCACCACGATAGACCTTGACTATG
>CAMBHV010000170.1 GCA_945867255.1 uncultured Clostridia bacterium | reverse complement strand
CCCCCCCCCCCCCCCCCCCCCCCCCCCCCCCCCCCCCCCCCCCCGCCCACAACACTCTTTCCCTACACGACGCTCTTCCGATCTTCACTTTTATCTGCAAGCCAAATCACCCCACACTGCACAAACCCCAGCTTGCACAGAAGCCCTCGCATGGGGGTGTTTCGCTCGTGCGTGTCAATGCGAAGGCTTTTGCACCGCTGCATGCAAAACTGCAGGCACGCCGTGGCCGCGCCCTTTGCGCGCCCGGGCGAACAAAGCCTGTGCACCACGCCGTACGGCCCGTCACACAGCCATGCGCCGTCGATTTGGGCATAACTGGCCTCCGGCCCCACAAAAAACACAAACGATGCGCACAGCGCGCCATTTTGTTCGCACACATACATCTGCCTGCGGCAAATGTCCTCTTCCAGCAGGCTGCGCTGCGGGTAACCGCCCTGCCACTGGGCTTTGTTTCCATGCCCGGCCATGAACTGCCGGCCCTCTTCATATAATGCGCACAATGCATCCAGATCCTTCTCATGGGCAGTACGTATTGTAAACATCTGTTTTCCTCCCGCTGCAGGAAAGGGGCCTGCCCTTTGGGCAAGCCCCTTTTCGTCTTTCACTCTTGCCGGCCGTGCTGCGATGTCAGCGTTCCGGCACCAGCAGGCCATACGTTCCGTTATGGCGGCGATACACGGCCTGTACTTCATCCGTATCCGCATCACGGAAAAGGAAAAATTCGTGCCCCAGCAAATTCATTTCCAGAATAGCCTCTTCCACAGTAGCCGGCTTCACGGAAAAGTGCTTTTCCCTCACGGGCACGTAACTTTCTTCTTCGTCGGGCACACCTACATCTGCATCCAGGGCAGGTGCAGCCTGCGCCAGCTTGTCGGAAAGGCGTTTGCGGTTTTTTACGATGCGCCGCTCCAGCAGCTCACACGCTGCATCCAGCGCATCTTCCATTCTGTCGGCAGATTTTTCTGCACGGCAGATATATCCTTTATCCCGTACGGTAAGCTCAACCGTCTGCCAGTCTTTCTCTACCGTCACCGTCACCTGGGCCTGCGCCTCCGGCGAAAAGAACTTATCCAGCTTGGCAAGTTTTGTCTGGGCGCGTTGTAAAAACGCCTCTTTCAGAGAAACTTTTCGTCCTGTGCATGTCAGTTTCATAAGCCAAAGCCTCCTTTATACAAAAAGCGCGGCTTTGCGCGCGGCCGCGCCGTGCGCGCTGCGCTTTCTTTATCTATATTATACCATGCTGCTTTGGCAGTTACAAGGAAGCAACTTGCATTTTTTACAGTTATTCGCATGAAATTTTCGTGAATTTTATACTTTTTGCCCTTTCCGCGTCCTATATCATCCTTTTCTTCACAATAGAGCCCGCATTTTTACCGCAAAACATCCGTAAACCGGCTGTCTTTTCGCCTTTTCCGGGAAAAGGCAATTTGGGCCGCGTACCCTGTGCAAAGAAAGGCGGCATCCCTGAGGCCCCGTATACCGCCTTACACAGAAAACCGAAAAATGGTGCCGTGCGGCAGGATCATATCTGTATACACGCCATCCGGCCCCAGGCTTTGCCCCAAATTACGCGCAAACATCTGCACCGGAATGCTCACCCCTCCGTGTGCTACCAGAAGCACGGCCCCCGGCCCACCCAACGTGCGCAAAAAAGCCTGTACCCGTGCGTAAAACTCCCCGGCCGTCTCGGCATTCTGCGCGGCGCAGGGCACTTCCGGGTGCCAAAAGGCCTCAAAATCGAACTGTTCCTTGCGCAAGCCTTCAAAGCTGCCAAAATCCCGCTCGATCAGCGCAGGCTGTGTATAGACAGGTACATTTCGCCCTGCCAGTAAAATGCGTGCCGTCTGCTGTGCACGCGTCAGAGGCGACACATATGCCTTTTCAAACGGCACATCTGCCAGCTGGGTTGCCATTTTCTCTGCCTGCGCACGGCCACAGGCATTGATGGGAATATCGGTGCGGCCCTGTATCTTCCAGGTGATGTTCCAGTCTGTCTGGCCGTGGCGCACAAAATATACATCCATTGTGGTTTCCTCTTTTCCTTGCATGGCCCGTTTTGCCACCGGATCAAAAGGCAAAAAAAGCGGCCGGGCGCAAATAAGCGCCTGCGGCCGCCCTGTGGGCTTGTATCAACGGGTTCAGCGCCTGCGGGAATATCCGCCACCGCGCCGGTTTTCCGTTACACGGCGCAGATCAGAGATTTTTTCCTCGCTGCGCGATTTAAATTGGCTCATCATATCCTCGAAAGACATGTTCTGCTGAGGTGCGCTCTGGCGCGGCTGCCATACGCGGCCCGGGTCGGCACGAGTGGGCTTGGGCTTTGGCAGCGTGCGTTTGATGGAAAGTGCAATCTTTCCGTCATCTGACACGCTCATCACTTTTACCTTCACCGTCTGGCCTTCGCTCAGCACATCGGACAGTTCCTGAACGTACTCATTCGAAACTTCCGAAATATGCACCATGCCGGTCTTTCCATCCGGCAGAAGTACGAATGCACCGAATTTTTTTACGCCGGTGATCTTTCCTTCAACAATACTTCCAACCTCAACTGCCATGAAACGAGAAACTCCTTTTTATCATAAAAATCATCCGGTATGACCCACCAGAAGCCGCAAAGAAACAAAACGGGAGGCAACCTTCAGCTGCCCGTGTTGGCGCCATCAATGAACACGCGCTCGTCCGGGCGCGCATAGCCCAGCTTGTCACGGGCCACACGCTCCATGTAGGAGGCTTCGTCATCCACTTCTACGGTGCGCTGCATCTCTTCGTTCTGCGCCTGCTGTGTCTCCACCTGCTGGGTCACATTTTCCAGCTGCTGGCGCTTGGCTGCAATCTCCATCTGGGCGCAAACAAAGCTCACCGCAAGGTATACGCACAGCCCAAGCAGGCCCAGCTTCAGCGCAAACATGGAAAACGAGCGCTTTTGCCTGCGTGTGTGCACGTATACCACCCCTTCCGTTCTGCACAAGGCATGGTGGCAACGGCACACCACACCACATTGTTATTTTGAATTATACAACACCCGTGCGCTTTTTTGCAACTGTTTTGTGGGTAGCCGGCCATGTTTTTTGTGTATGCCGGCACACGCGCCTTTCCATCCAAACAAACTGATCTTGCACAGCTGCCCGCATGCGCATTACCATGCGGTACCGCAGTGCAGCAGCACGGGCCATAGGCTGGGCAAAACGCACTGCAAAACAGGGCAAAGCAAGGCTGCCGGCACCACCGGCACCGCGCGCAGTGCCAGGACGGCCGCAGCCATGCTGCACAGGAGATATCCGCGCGGCACACCTGCATCAAACATGCTGACGGCCGCTGCGCGCCAGCATGCCAGCACACAGAATGTGCACACAGTGCCGCAAAAAAACGGCCGTGCACACAGGATCCGCCACAAGGCGCAGCAGCGTATCCCCCACGCACAGCCATCCCCCAGGCCCGTGGCAAGAAATATGCCCCCGCACCCAAATCGGCCCCGCTGCCGCCGTCATCCATGCCCCGGTTTTTCACAAAGCTGCCTGCCGTCTTTCGCGCTGCTTTGTGTACTGCACACATTTGATGCGGGCCCAAATGGATATTTGCCAGCGTTCGCGCAAAGTTCGCCCACACCCAGCGCATCGCCGCCCCCATTCCGTGCGCAGCACGGCGTTTTCGGCACGGTGCCCGTGTGCACCGCACGACAAAATTGCCCCTGAGCCTGCTGCCGGCTTTTCACAGTTTTCTCGGTATATATCGCGCCACGGCGTTCGTCCGGCGCACCGCGCTTGGCTCACTATTCACACTGCCGTTTGCTTTTGCCCCCCTGTATTCAAAAGGGCGCGCTGCCATACGCAGCGCGCCGTTTCTCACAGCACCACATACATCTCGCGCGCCACGTCCTTGCCGGC
>CAMBHV010000169.1 GCA_945867255.1 uncultured Clostridia bacterium | reverse complement strand
CTGCTGCAGTGCGCCAAAAACGCATGGTGCAAAAACGGGCAGTGGGCGCCCGGCAAAAAATATTTGCAGGTGTCTACAGACGAAGTGTACGGCAGCCTTGGCGCCGAAGGGTACTTTACTGAAACAACGCCCCTTTGCCCGCATAGCCCATATTCTTCTTCCAAGGCCAGCGCCGATATGTTTGTGATGGCGTTTCATGATACTTATGGTATGCCAGTGAATATCACGCGTTGTTCCAATAACTATGGCCCCTATCAGTTCCCGGAAAAATTGATTCCACTGATGATCAACAATGTGAAGCACCACAAAAGCCTGCCCGTGTACGGCGACGGCATGAATGTGCGCGACTGGCTGTATGTGGAAGATCATTGTAAAGCCATCGACATGGTGGCAGCAAACGGCCGTGTGGGCGAAGTGTACAACGTGGGCGGCCACAACGAGCGGCCAAACATCTTTATTGTGAAAACCATCATTGCCCAGTTGCACCAGCGCCTTGCGGATGACGCCATCAACGAAACGCTCATCCACTATGTGGCAGATCGCTTGGGGCACGACCGTCGTTATGGCATTGACCCGGAGAAGATCAAAAATGAGCTGGGCTGGTATCCCGAGACGCCGTTTGAAGAGGGCATCGTGAAAACCATCGATTGGTATCTTGCCAATGAAGAATGGATGGCCAACGTCACAAGCGGCAACTATCAGAAATACTACGAGGAAATGTACAAAAATAGATAAAAAAGCGCCGCCTTTAAGGCGGCGCTTTTTTGTGCTCTTTTACTAAAGAGGAGAATGGAGAACGCTTAGAACAATGTGGCGGGTGAAATCTGATCATATGCATCACAATACCAGATGTCACCGGCGCGGATACGTTCATCCATATCCTGTTGCATCTGTTCATTTACGGAAGAATCGGCTGCGAGGTCCAGCAGGTGCGTGTCGATGTAGCTTTCGTCCAGCGGCAGGCGCTTGATAATGTGGTAGCCATAGCTTGTTTCCACAATATCACTGATCTCGCCGTCTTTCAGCGCGAAGGAGGCCTCTTCGAATTCCTCCACCATCTTGCCAGCGGGAAAGTAATAACCCTCTTCCGGCTCACCGGGATCTTCGTTATATTCTTCCATCAAGGCAGTAAAATCTTCCCCGGCCTTGGCTTTGTCCAGCACTTCCTGCGCGGTGGCAAGTTCGGCAGAATGATCCTCTGCTTCGGAATCCTCGAACTGAATGAGAATGTGCTGCACATGCACAAAATTTTCCAGCACGTCTTCTTTAATTGCCTCTCCGTAGGCAGCCTCCAGCACTTTGTTGCTCAGCTGCGTATCCAGCTCCATCTGGATAGCCAGATCCTTTGTGAGATTGTTGATGTCCAGAAAATTTTCATATTCTTCTTCCGAGCCGAAATATGCTTCCCAGTCGGCAGCTACCTGCTCAATTTCGGCCGTTTCTTCCTCTGTCAGGCTCACGCCCAGCTCTTCGGCCCACTGACGAAACATGGGAAACGAGAGCGCGTTGTTCAGTGTATACAGTTTGACGGATTCGGCGGCCTGGGCTACCTCGGAATCGCTCATATCATCCCAATAAGTGGCATCGTCGCCTGCAAAGCGATCGCAGAATGTCAGAAAAATATAACGGTACAAATCAAACGAGACATCCTCGCCGTTGAATTTCAGCACCGGGTCTGCTTCCACTTTTTCTCCGTCAATGAAAAGGCCGGGTTCGTGTTCTTCCTGCACTGTCTCAGAGGCCGAGTTACTGTCGGCAGAAGCAGACGAAGAACTGCCCTGGCCGGAACACCCGGCAAACATTGCCACACACAGTGCAAGGCACAGTGCGATACACATAAATTTAAAACGAAACTTCATGTTGTTTCCCCCACAATATGGCTGTCCAGCCATGAAATGTGTGTTTCAAATGCAGTGGAATATGATGTGGCTGCACAAAAACACTTTGCTTATCATAGCATATTTTTGTGTGAAAGTGGTTACATTTTTTAAAAACTTCATTGCAAGGGGGGAGTTTGTGAGGCTTTATACATAGTATTCGCAAAAAAAAGAAAAAGCACTTGACATTACTGTGGGCAAGTGCTACCATTTACGCAAACAGAAAAACCGTAGACGCGGAAGTAAAACCGTCAGCGCGCGCAAAGAGAGCCCGGGAAGGTGGAAGCGGGCCGCAATGCGGGGCGGGCAAATGGGCCGCGGAGGGCGCGGGGAACGGCCATGAGCCTAGTATCTTGCGACGTGTGTGCACGTTACAGCATGGGGATGTGATTGCATCCCGCAGAGCGGTCGTTTCCCGTGAGGGGGCGGCAATCAGGGTGGTACCGCAGGTGTTTTCAAATGCCTGCCCTTGCAGATCAGCAGGGGCAGGCATTTTTTTATTGGCCGGGCTGCCTGGCAACAGAGGGGAAGAGAACATGAACGTATCCAGAAAATTTTATAGGCGATGGCGTGGCTGATACAGGCATTTGTTCGAAAATTTACCTGCATCACTACATCACAAGAGAAAAGAAGGTACTGTTTATGAAAAAAATGTTTTGTATGCTGTTATGCGCCGCCTTTTGCCTGAGCCTTGTTGCCTGCGGGGGAACAGCAGCCGGCGCCGATTATACTGTGGCTATCGTACAGCAGGTGGAACACTCTTCCCTGGATGAGATTTGCCAGGCTGTACAGGATGAGCTGGATGCTCTGGCAGAGAAAAATGGAATCACGATTGAATACAAGGTGTTCAATGGTCAGGGTGATACCACTACGCTGAACCAAATCGGTACCCAGGTGATGGCCGATGGGTATGATGCCATCATTCCTATTGCGACTCTGGCCGCTCAGTGTATGGTGAACGCAGCTGACGGCACGGACGTGCCCGTTGTATACGCTGCCATCTCAGATCCGGCAGAGGCTGGCCTGGAGGACATCGAAAATGTGACGGGTACTTCGGATGCGCTGAATGCGGAATTTATTCTGGATATGATGCTGGCAGCAGACCCGGGCGTGAAAACGGTTGGCCTGTTGTATTCCAACTCGGAGCCGAACTCCACAACACCCATTGCCCAGGCAAAGGCGTATCTGGAGGAAAAGGGTATCGCTTATGTGGAAAAAACGGGTAATACCAACGATGAGATCCTTTCGGCAACAGCTTCTTTGATTGGGCAGGTGGATGCGGTGTTCACACCCACAGACAATGTTGTAATGACGGCTGCAGCAGCTGTGGCCGAGCAGCTTACCGCTGCGGGAATCCCCTTCTATACCGGGGCTGATTCTTTCGTACGTGACGGTGCATTTGCCACCTGCGGCGTGAATTATACAGAACTTGGGGCTTACACAGCCGATATGGCGCTGGAGGTCCTTCAAACTGGTGAGGTGCCGGAATACCATGTGATGGAAGGCGGTATTATCACCGTGAATACCGAAACGGCCAAGGCTTTGGGCCTGGACACTTCCGTGTTTGAAAGTATGGCGGGCAGTGTGGTGGAGATTTCTACATCTGCCGAATAAAAAGGAGCATCCTGTATGTTGAATTTTGCAATCGTACAAAGCGCATTGGAACTGGGATTTATTTATTCACTGGTTGCTATGGCTCTGTTCTTGAGCTTCCGTGTGCTGAATATTGCTGATATGACAACAGACGGCGCATTTACGCTGGGATGTGCGGTGTCTGCTACGGCCGCCGTGGCGGGCCATCCGGTATTAGGGCTTGTTATGGCTATGGTGGCAGGTTCCTGTGCGGGCTTTATTACTGCATTTTTGCAGACACGTATGGGCGTCCCCTCCATTCTGGCTGGTATCATTACGAATACAGGCTTGTATACGGTGAACCTTGCCATTATGGGCTTTTCTTCCAATGTGCCCATGCTGAAAACAGAAACAGTTTTTACTGTTTTGGGCGATGCACTGGGCGATGCTATACCTGTAAAATTGCTGGTGGCAG
>CAMBHV010000168.1 GCA_945867255.1 uncultured Clostridia bacterium | reverse complement strand
ACATATTTTCTCCAATATATTGCCTGTCCTCTGGTATCGCGCCTGCATACACTGTGCCGGAACACAAAGCACAGGTGTGCCATCTTCGTGATAACCAGGGCGTTAGAAGCTTTACCATGCACCGGGAAGAAAACGCATGCCATCATGGCGGATAAACACACACAGAGTTTCACTGGATACTTTTTTAACAAGGAGAATTCCTCTCTTCCCAGTTAGACCTCAATTTCCTGCCTGAATGAAAAATGGGATAGAAACATATTCGGATCAGGGAAAATCCAATAAGAAACAGCGTGCCGGAATCGTATTTGATAAATCCTGCTCAGGGTACAGAGTCCCATTTCACAGCTGAAACAATTATGATATACTGAAAATAAAAAATCTTTTCATGTTCCTTTCATGTTAGGGGTATAGTATGGAACCCGAGGTGAGATAAAATGAGGCTTCTGGTGGTGGAAGACGAACCCAGTTTGAACGAACTGCTTGTAAAGCAACTTCAAGCAGCGCATTATAGTGTGGATAGCTGTTTCACAGGTACGGATGTTGTGGACTATCTGTGCGGGGCAGAGTACGATGCACTGGTTTTAGATATCATGCTGCCTGGCATCAGCGGCCTTGAAGTGCTGCGGCGCATGCGCGCCAGAAATGACCGTACACCGGTTCTTCTGCTCACGGCGAAGGACAGCGTGGAAGATCGCGTGGCCGGGCTGGACGCCGGAGCAGACGATTACCTTGTAAAGCCATTTGCGCTGGATGAACTTTTGGCTCGGCTCCGTGTGATGACGCGCCGTGCCAGTGCCAGTGTGAGCGATGTGTTTACTGTGGCAGACCTTGTGGTAGATTGCGCGGCGCGTACCGCCAGCCGCGGCGGTGCGGCAGTGGCGCTTTCATCAAAAGAATTTGCAATTCTGGAATATCTGATACGCAATCGGGGTATCGTGCTTTCACGCGAAAAGATAAGCCGCCATGTGTGGAACTATGATTACGAAGGCGGTTCCAACGTGGTGGATGTGTACATCCGATATCTTCGCAAAAAGCTGGATGATGGGTTTTCTAAAAAGTTGATTCACACGGTGCGGGGCGCGGGATATGTGCTGAGGGAGGAACCATGAAACACCGTTTTACGATACAAATGAAAGTGACGCTATGGTTCACTGCCCTGATGGTTCTGCTTGCAGGTGTTTCTTTGGCCTTCCTGTTTTATGTGGGTGATCAGACTGCGCAGCAGGATACCCGCCGGCAGATGACAGCCATGGTGCAGGCGGCATGGCCTGAATTGGAATTTGAGGACGGGCAGCTGCGGATAGATGACGACCTGGAATATTTCAAAAATGGCGTCTACCTTTCGGTATACGATGCGAGTGGAATCCCATTATATGGTGCAGTGCCGCGGGAATTTGACAACTCGGCTGTATTTACAGATGGTCAGCTTCGCACAGTAAATGATGCGCAAGGCAAATGGTATATTTACGATGCGCAGGGCAATGTGGATGGTTATGGCACCATATGGGTACGCAGTGTGGCTGCCGCAGGACAGGTGAACACCACCATCCTTACGCTGCTGCGCTTGGCGCTGGTGGTGTTGCCGTTTTTTGTGTTGTTGGCTGCTGTGGGCGGGTATGTGCTGGCAAAGCGGGCATTGCGCCCCGTGCGGTTCATTACGCAGACAGCGCGCGAAATCAGCCGCGGGAATGATCTTTCACGCCGCATCGCATTGGGTGAGGGGAAAGATGAGATCTATACGCTTGCCAATGAATTTGACCTGATGTTTGCCCGGCTGGAACAGGCATTTGAAACGGAAAAACAATTTACTTCTGATGCTTCCCACGAATTGCGTACCCCAGTGGCTGTTATTATATCCCAATGTGAATACGCACTGGAAAATGCCAAAACTTTGCCAGAGGCAAGGACAGCGCTGGAAACTGTGCTGGACCAGGCCGAAAAAATGGCAGGGTTGATTTCTCAGCTGCTGACACTGGCACGCACGGATCAAAACCATAAAAAGTTGAATCTGGAACTGGTAAATATCAGTGAACTGGCCAGTATGGTGGCAGAACAAATGCAGGAAAGCGCAGATGCGCGCAGCATGACAGTGCGCACCAATATCCAGCCGGGGCTTACGCTGCAAGGCGACGAAACGATGCTGATGCGTATGCTGATCAATTTAATGGAAAACGCTGTCAAGTATGGCCGGGAAGGCGGATGGGTATCCCTTACGTTGTGGGAAAGTGAACATAGTGTGCACGGCAGCGTGCGGGACGACGGCCCTGGCATTGCGCCGGAACATTTGCCTCTTGTATGGAAACGCTTCTGGCAGGCTGATGAAGCGCGCGGTGATGGCGCTGGCCTGGGGTTGCCTATGGTGAAGTGGATCGTGCAGGCACATGGCGGAGAAGTGGATGTTCACAGCGCACCCGGCCAGGGGGCAGAGTTTACGTTTACACTGCCCCTTTCAGGCCCACGCATATAAATGCAGACCAAAGAAGGGATAAGAGGATGGACGAAAAAATACTTTCCAATCTCTATGCAGTGCGCAGGCTTACTACGGCGGATGTAGATGCTGTGTATGAGTTATGTGCGCAGAACCCATTGTATTACAGGTATTGTCCGCCTTTTGTGACAAAGCACAGCATTTTAGAAGATATGGCAGCACTGCCACCGGGGAAACATATAGAAGATAAATATTTTCTTGGCTTTTTTGATGAGGGGGCCTTGGTTGCTGTGCTGGACCTTGTGTTGCAGTACCCGGATGTGAAAACAGCATACATCGGCTTTTTTATGATGAAAAATTCCTTACAGGGAAGGGGCAACGGCTCTGCCATTATTGCACAGTGCATGAATGTACTTGAGCAGCAGGGGTTTTGCTATGTAAGGTTGGGATATGTTAAAGACAACCCACAAAGCAAGGCATTTTGGCACAAAAATGGATTTTGTGAGACCGGAACGCAGGTGGATTTTGGGCAGTATACTGTGGTGGTGGCACAACGTGCATTGCGGTAGAAAGTAATGCGGAATAAAAGAGGGCAAAAGGCACGGTGGTGCAAAGAGGCAGAAGTTCTGCCGTAAGAATTTGGCAGATAGAACCCTCAGGCCGGTCCTTCAAGCCATTAAGGCATGAAGGGCTGGCCTTCCTGCTTTTTTCATTCAAAACTTCGTGGAAAAACTACAAACAGCTGAAAAAAGCTATTCTGATACGAATGCAAGATAAACCACCGGAGCATCCCTTTGGGGCCAGAGCCATCCTTTCATGCCGCAAGCGTGCAAAAATTCCCCGTTTCAGAACTACCTTCTTACGGCACTGCACCTGAACACTGCTTTTATGTGGGAAGGGAAAATGGGTTTTGCATAGCTACAAAAAAGAAATTTTTATCAAGACGATTTTTTCATGAAGCTTTAATGTTTGTTGCATAAAATAAGCACAACAAAACAAGAGACGGGCGGATAAAGCTATTCGCTTGTGTTATATCAGAAAGGGGTAAAAACCATGAATAAAAAATATAACCATAAAATCTTTGTGACAGTAGCGGCGGTGGCAATTTGTGCTGCCATGCTGGCAGGATGTGGTGGCGCGGCCGCAGGCACCGGTGCCAGCACCGAAACAGGTTCCTCCCATACAACATCGGGCGTGGCGCCGGTTTCCTCCCCCACAAATCAGGTTTCAGCGGGCATTGCGGGAGACAGTGGGGAGTATATCACTCAGCAACAGGCACAGGCTGCTGCATTAGAGCATGCTGGCCTTGCAGAGGCCGATGTGCAGTTTCTGAGCACCCGACTGGATTATGATGACGGGCGTGCAGAGTATGATGTGGAATTTATTTGCGGAAATGAAGAATATGATTACAACATTGACGCATTGACGGGCGACGTATTGTCTATGGACAGAGAGGTGGAATATTATAGCCAGAATCAGCAGTCCGCTGCAAATGGCGCCACTCTGAC
>CAMBHV010000167.1 GCA_945867255.1 uncultured Clostridia bacterium | reverse complement strand
TGTGAAGATGACCAATCTTTAGTGGAGCGTTTGGCTGATTAGGTTCGTAAACAGCCTCTGCCAGATGGAACAGCGATTACAATTGAAAAATCGTACGGTACCGAGAGCTTGTCGAAGCAACTTCTGATGAGAAGTCAAATTATATTTTTGGACATTGATATGGGTGAACGAAGTGGTATGGATATTGCAAGGAATGTGCGGCAACTTCATTCAGAGGCCATTTTGATTTTTGTAACTAACTATCCTCAGTTTTCTTTGGAGGGGTACGAGGTGCGAGCCTTTCGATATCTTCTAAAGCGAGATTTGGAGCAAAAACTTCCCACCTGTTTTCAACAGGCATTGGCCGAAATTCTGCATACGGATGAAGTATTGCGGTTTTCTGTCAGTGGGGAAACTTATATGGTCCCATACAAAAATATTATCTATTTGGAAAGTCGACGGAGAATTATTTATTTGCATACTCAAAAGCCGGAACGTGTTCGGGACCACTTCTATGCAACAATAGAGAAAATGACGAAAGAACTGGAGGCTTTTGGCTTTCTGAGAGTTCAAAAGAGCTATTTGGTTAATATGGCCTATATTAATAAGCTCAACTATGATTGGGTACTTCTGGATAACGGAGAGGAATTACCAGTCAGCCAAAAGCACTATGCAGAAATTAAGGCGCGCTATTTAGAATGGAAAAGTAAGCAATGGAGGGACTTCTGATGGCTGAATTCCCTTTGACACTCTTGTGGACAGCACTAAACTATCTGGGAGTAATTTTGCTGTACGATGGTTTTTCCAAAAGACGCCATGGGGCGGACCGGTTTTTGGCGGTGGGGCTGGGGTATGTCGTCGTAAAAAGCTTAATATTGAGTACTCCGTTTGTTGGTGTAAATGACTTTTTCAAAATACCGCTTTCCATTTTCATGTACGCGTTATTTCACTTGTCGCAATACACAGTGAATGGCGTGTTTACAATTTATATTGCGGTTATCTATTACTCGATAACATGCTGTACAGAGAATCTAGTATTCACGGCAGGCCTTTTGGAATATGGTTTACTTAAGACTGTAACGGATTACGCAAATTTTTTTCTTTCACTTATCAGCTATCTTTTAGTGATTTTTATTTGTAATGCCCTTAAAATGCAAAGGGTTAAGGAACGTGCAAAAATTAGACCGTGGCAGTGGTATAGTGTCCCGGCTGTGCTTTCTCTACTTACGACGCTGTTGGTGTTTTACTTTGGCGCTTGCTATAGGGAGGGAAAAATTTCAGTAATGCCGTTGTTTGCTTGCGCACTCTTTTTAACTATAGTGCAGGTGGCGGCGCTGTTTCTTGTGAGTTGGATGGAAATGAACGCCCATTTTAGAGAAGAGATGCTTTGCCTACATACGCAGTCACAAGCTCAGCAAGAGAGTATTGAGGCCCTGAGTTTGGCCTACGCGCAACAACGAAAATTGACACATGACTTTAACTCACATATCAATGTTATACATGAGCTTTTGTCTCAAGATAGAGTGACTCAGGAAGATGTAAAGCGATACGTTCGCGATTTACAGAAAGCGCAAACGGACCGTATTTTTTTGGTTAGTACACACCATATAGCTTTAGACGCATTGCTGAACCAGAAGGCATCAGTAGCAGCACATCGAGATATCGATATCCAATTTTCGGTCAATGATTTGTCTCCCTTAAAAATCAATATAGTTGATTTAACCATTATCATCAGTAACATTTTGGACAATGCAATTGAGGCTTGTGATAAGCTACCTGAAACGGAGAGACAAATCTTTGTAAAAGTTCTTTTGGAGGAAAATGAGTTATTCTTTTCTGTTCGGAATAGATCATTGCCCGTCACTATGCTGTCAGGGCAGTTACCTGCATCGACAAAAGCTAACGGAATACTTCATGGGTACGGGTTAGAAAATGTAAGAACAACTGTAGCAAAATATAAGGCGATTTACTCTATTAATTATCAAGATGGATGGTTTCACTTTGCTACTGAGTTGCCAAACACATTGATTTCGTGACATTGCACTTGCCTTTCGTTACAAAATGATGGACATCGCCTTTACTTTGGGGGAAAATACTATAAATCATGTGTCGAGGCAAATGGAATGGAGTATCTTGCAGCTAAGTTGACTCAACGATGTTTGCGGTTTGGGTTTATCGATGCGCCACAAGAGGAATGGTGTCAATACACCTTGCAAACATACATTACAAACGTTGGCGGCTTTTTAATACTGATCGCTTTTGGCATTTTTCTTTCGCCTTGGCCCCAGGTTTTGATTCTTAATTTGGGTGTGGCTTTTCTCAGGAGTAAATGTGGCGGCCTTCATATGCCAACAGCTTCGTCATGTTTTTTGATTTCACTTCTGTTTGAAAGCATATGCCTGTTTGTATTACCGCATCTTACATTTGGCATATCCCTTTTTTTGCTTCTAGTGTCGTTGGCAGGGCTTTTTTGTCTGGCACCATGTAATAATGATGCAATTCATTGTGATGGTGATGAACTGAAAAAAATGAGAGAAGCGGTACTTATAAGGCTTATTTTAGTAGTCTTTACGATTTTGGTGCTATTTATCTGCATTCCCGGATATGCTTACCCACTTGTTTTGTCATGTGTGGTAGTTATGGTTTCAGTTGCGTTGTCCAAGTTAGGGTTTGGGATTCAGTAATAAATGAAAGGGGGGATTAAGATGAAAATACGGTCTTTTGTACAAAAGGGCTTGCGGACGGTAGTGCAAGGTGCTCTTAACAAAGAAGCAAATAATTCTCCTTGCAGTACTTTTTGGAATTATCAGCCTCGTAGACCCGAAACACCTTTGCCGCAGCCACAAAATAAAAAGTAAATATGGCGAATAAGGTCATGCCTCAATCGCGCCCGCCGCATCTTGTATGCGGCGGGCGTTTTTTGGCTCTAAATATTTTTGGCTTTAATGTAAAGGTCTATTTGACATTTGGCGGATACAATTTTGACAGGGCCAAAACAAGGTGGTGAAGGGAAGTGGACGCGAACTGGCGAAGAGATGCGATTGTTGAGCTTCTTCGCCAGAAAGGGAAGGTAAAAGCACGAGAGCTGGCCAAACGGTTTCATGTGACGCGGCAAACAATTTGCCAAGATATAACAGTCTTATCGCTTCGTTGCGATATTTACACAGAGCGCGGTCAGAACGGTGGGATCTATCTGTTAGAGAAAAAGAGACCTGTCCGCAAATCGCTCAGCTCATCGCAGATTGAGGTCCTTGAGCAACTTTTACCATCTTTATCCGAGGAAAAGCGTCTTATCGTCCAGTCCATTCTCCATGATTTTGGCTCCTAGCGGGCAGCATGCCCGACCTTGATAATTGAATACTCAGCACGGAGGCACGTTCCCAGAACAGGAAGCGTAATCAGAGAAGCGCCATGACATACAATCAGTACCTGACAAGGATGTCACCGGATTGTACCGAGCGATCAATTCTACCGACAAAGCAGTGAAACCTGCTTCGCCATGATCTGTAAAGGGAGATAATGATACACCTGTTGCCCCGCACGTCAGACGGGGTGGCCGACCTTGGGTTGAAATCCTTAGACCCTTGGAACACCAGTGAAAGCTGCGCAAGCGGCTTGCCGAACGAAAGTGAACCGTGTTCCCAGATGCCAGGGGGCGAGCTGCAAATATGGCATTTTTGCATGTTATTCTCTATTTTTCTGAACATCAACAGCCCCATGTGTTGATGTCGAACCCGTGCGGCGCAGTGCCAGCCACTGCGCCGTATTATTTTGCCATCAACTCAAACGAGGAGATGATTCTATGAAAAACCTGGAAACCGGTTACGAGAATGCCCACCGACAGGTAGAACAGATTTTCCGGCAGATTTTTCCGGCCAGAGGAATGGTTACACGCGAAGGACAAATCCGTCTGTGCCACATGATGCTGGACGCTCTGTTTAGCCGGGATGTGGCCCTGTGTGACGCCGGTGTGGGACTTGGGAAAACCTATG
>CAMBHV010000166.1 GCA_945867255.1 uncultured Clostridia bacterium | reverse complement strand
CGTGATACTGCCCAGCGCCCAGGAGCATATCGCATACCCAAAGCTGCCCATTCCACGTGCAAATCCGAAATCCACCTTGCGGCCTGCATTGGAAAGTTCCATGGCAATGGCGTTCAAAAGCCCCTGCATGGCATACAGAACGCCGTACATCAAAACTACAAGAACCGCGCAGGCCAAGGGCATCCCGTTCACAGCGCACAGCAAAGCCGCCATGGCCACCAGGGCAAGCGCTACCCGCAACACCGCGGTGCGCGCACTGCCTATATGTGCCGCAAGCCAGGCACATGCGGGCTGAAACAGAATTCCCGCCAGGTTTCCCGCCGCAATAATAGCCCCTGCAGACGCAGAGGAATACCCCAGCGACAATAAAAACACTGTGGCATAACTCATTACGGCGCAGAATGAAGCCCAATATGCCACCTGTATGGCCGTGATCCGGGCCGTGTCCCATGAAAATGGCTGTTTGATGATTTTTCCCTCCTGTTAAAAAGCCGGTGTCTCGCGCTGTGGCGAAGCACCGGCTTTGCGCATACATTTAGAACAGGCCGCTGATGACACCGTTCTCATCCACATCAATGGCCTCTGCCGCAGGCTTTTTCGGCAGGCCGGGCATCGTCATAATGCTGCCCATCTCTGCCACCACAAAGCCGGCACCAGCCGAGAGACGTACTTTATTCACTGTCATGGTAAAGCCCTCCGGCGCTCCAAGCAGTGAAGCGTCATCGGAAAAGCTGTATTGTGTTTTTGCAATGCAAACCGGCAGCTTCCCAAATCCACAGGCTTTGATCTCAGCCAATTGTTTCTTTGCCGCCGTGCTGTATACCACTTCTTTTGCGCCATAGATCTCACGGCACACCGCCAGGATCTTTTTATCCACATCCAGATCCTCCGGGTAGGTAAACCGGATAGGCCTTTGCTCCAAAATTCCCAGCACATTTTCAGCCAGCTCCAGGCCGCCTTCGCCGCCCTTTGCAAACACTTCACTCAATGCGCAAGGCACGCCCATATCAGCACACAACTCGCGCAGGTAAGCGTGCTCTTCGGCGGAATCGGTGGGGAATGCATTGATTGCCACACACACCGGCATCCCAAATTTCTTCTGCATATTTTCCACATGGCGACGCAGATTCGCACTGCCTGCAGCCAAATATTCCACACTAGGCACACCGTACTGGTCTTTGGGGCAGCCACCGTGATGCTTCAATGCGCGCACCGTTGCAACCACCACCACCGCAGAAGGCGCGATTCCGGACATACGGCATTTGATATCCAGGAATTTTTCGGCTCCCAAATCGGCGCCAAACCCTGCCTCTGTTACCACGTAATCAGCCAGCTTCATGGCACACCGCGTAGCAGCCACGCTGTTGCAGCCATGTGCAATATTGGCAAACGGGCCACCGTGCACAAATGCAGGCGTATGTTCCAATGTCTGCACGAGGTTTGGCTCAAAGGCATCCTTCAGCAAAGCGGTCATGGCGCCCTCTGCATGAAGCTGGCCAGCCGTAACAGGCTGTCCATCGTAGCTGTAACCCACTACGATACGCGCAAGACGCTGTTTCAAGTCGGAAAGGCTGGTGGCAAGGCAGAAAATAGCCATCACTTCGCTAGCCACCGTGATGTCGAACCCGTCCTCGCGGGGCGTACCGTTCACTTTGCCGCCAAGGCCATCCACAAGGAAGCGAAGCTGGCGATCATTCATATCCACGCAGCGTTTCCAGGTGATGCGGCGCGGATCGATCCCCAATGCATTACCATGATGGATATGGTTGTCCACCATGGCCGCAAGCAGGTTATTAGCCGCACCAATAGCATGCAGATCACCCGTAAAATGCAGGTTGATATCTTCCATAGGTACTACCTGGGCATAACCGCCACCCGCGGCGCCACCCTTAATGCCAAACACGGGGCCAAGGCTTGGCTCGCGCAGAGCAAGACACACGCGTTTCCCCATACGGTGCAGCGCATCTGCCAAACCTACACTGGTGGTCGTTTTCCCCTCCCCCGCGGGCGTGGGGCTGATGGCCGTAACCAGAATCACCTTGGCCGGCTTTTCCTTTTCCGGCAGCATCCCTGCCACAACTTTTGCCTTCGTGCGGCCATACGGGATCACCGCCTCCTCGGGAATCCCCAAACGGCGCGCAACCTCGGTGATCGGCTCCAGCACAGCCTCCTGTGCAATTTGAATATCTGTTTTCATAACCGGGCTACTCCTTTCCAAACTGAAAATCGTCAGAACCTTCTCTCAGCGATAAAAGTTTACATTTTGCACTTAAAATTCTAACAAATCAACCGCCGGAATACAAGCGGGCCACGCCCCATTTGATTGACTTTTCACGGTACGAACTGTAAAATAAAATATATCATGTCTCTTATCATCTTCATCAACACGGAGGCCGGGCCCATGAATATACAAATCATTGCCGATAGCTGCTGTGATCTCACACCCACTTTGCGCCGCGTGCTGCGTGTGAACACGGCCCCGCTCACCATTAGCGTAGATGGACGCGAGTTCATAGATGACGAGACTTTGGACACTGATGAACTAATGGCGGAAATGAAGCAAAGCGCCAACGCCCCTTCCACCGCGTGCCCTACGCCAGAGGCATATGCCGCCATGATGGCGCAAGCACCCATGACATTTGTGGTAACGCTTTCCTCCCGGCTTTCCGGCAGCTATAACGCTGCCTGTGTAGGCCGCGATATGGCCCTGGAGGAAAACCCCGCTTTGAAAATTTGCGTGCTGGATTCCGAAAGTGCCAGCGCCGGTGAAACCCGTATCGCGATGCTTTTGCGCGATTTGATCGATGCGCAGCTTGCTTTTGACGAGATTGAACAGCAGGCACGTACATTTATTGCACACATGCGCACGCGTTTTGTGCTGGAAGACTTGAGCCACCTTGTAAAAAACGGGCGTATCTCCAGAATGGCGGGATTCGTGGGCACTGTTTTAAACCTGCGCCCGCTGATGGCGGATAATGGGCACGGCGAGATCACTTGCCTGGAAAAAATCCGCGGCACTGCCAACGCCATGGCAAGGCTTGTGGAACATGTGGCTGACCAAACCGCAGGCGCAGCACACGGCAGCCTGACGCTGGTGCTGAGTTATTGTAACTGCGCACCGCGCGCGTTAGAGCTTCAAAAAGAACTCTTGGCTGTCTGCCCGGCGTTGAAAGATGTGATCGTTGTACCAACGGGCGGCATCTCTACTGTATATGCCGATGACGGCGGCATTGTGGTGGCATTTTAAAAATAAGAGCCCTTTCTTGTGTCGATACACATAAGAAAGGGCTCTTGTTATTTTTTTATATCCTGAATGGGTACATTTTGGGTAAAGCGAGCTGCCAGCCAAACAGCCAGAACACCCGCTGAAAGTTTCGCAGCAAAATAAGCTGCGACAGCACGCCCGTCTGCCACGCTGGAAACAAAAGCCATCTGCCCACCCAGAACAAAAGCGCCCGCCACGGTAAACGCCGCGTTCATCACCTTGCCACGCACATCCATACGGGAATACAGTGGCAGCATGGAAATGCTGGAAACAAGGCTTGCTGCCAAGCCCAACACCGCATATTCGTTCACGCCAAGGCGCGCCGCAACCCCAGCCAGCCACCGCCCGCACTTTGCAAGCACAAGGCCGCTTGCCACCATAGAGCCGCCCATTACTACCGCTACCTTTGCCACGATCACAAGCGCCTCATAGACTGCCGGGAGATCCGCCACTGCAAATGCCGGCACGAACAACCCCAGCATTACCGCACAGAACAGCACAATGCCCGCCACACGCACAGCACCACCCACACACGCAAGTGTCCGCATGCATGCGCGCGGCACAAACCGAAGGGCCAGGCACAAAACCACACACAACAACGCCACCGGCCACCAGTTCTGCAGCAGGCTAAGCGGGGCAAGGCCCAGCACAATGCCGCCAAGCAGAAGGCCTGCCGGAAGGGCCACTATGCCCCACAACACCCCCT
>CAMBHV010000165.1 GCA_945867255.1 uncultured Clostridia bacterium | reverse complement strand
CATTTTCGGGGAAGAATTCTATGGCGTGGGCACACTGGTGCTGTTGGCGGCAGCTTTTGCTGCCGTGGCCGCAGTGGTGGCAGCGCTGCGTGCGCTTACGCACGCGCAGCTGTCGGTGTGCGCGGTGCCGGGGCTTGTGTACTTGCTTGTGTGTATTCAACTGCTGCCAAGCCCTGCGCAAGGGTATTACTGGTGGAACGGTTCCAGTTATTACTGGCTGTTCTTTTTCGGCCTGCTTGCGCTGGGCGCGTTGGTGGCAAGGCTGTTGGGGCCGGGGCTGTCCGGCCCGGGCACGGCGGGTGCGGCTGTGCTGGCGGCCGTGCTGGGCGGCGGTAACTACATTACGGCCCTTTTGATGTGCGAGGCGCTGGCCGCCGGGGCTGTGGCGGCCTTTGTGTGGCGGCGCGCCGCGTTCCGGCGCATGCTGGCCGTGGCGCTGTGCGGCCTTGCCGCCTTTGGCGTGAATGCCGCCGCGCCGGGCAATGCCGTGCGCGCGGGCACAACGGCCACGCAGGGGCGTGGCGCCGTGTGGGCTGTTTTGCAATCGTTTCCCATGTCGGCGCATTATGTGCGCGTGTTCACAACGCCCCTTGTAGTGGCGGCACTGTTGTTCACTTTGCCGTTTTTGGCCTGTATTGTGCGGCAGACAGGCCGCAATTTCCGGTACCCGTACCCGCTGGCCGTGGTGGTGGGGCTGTACTGCCTGTATGCTTCCAGCTTTACGCCCACGCTGTTCGTGTACGGAACAAACGACGAAAAGCGCGTGAAAAACATCCAGTTTTGTTTATGGGTGCTGGTGTGCCTGATCGCGATGTGGTATGTGCTTGGCTGGGTGCTTCGGCGCACGGGCGGTGTGCGCCGCCCGGGCAGGCTGGCGGCTGTGTGCTGCACGGGCGCATTGGCACTGGGGGCGTTGGCACTTGTGCCGCAGGTGCGCGCTTATCAGTGGAGCGGCGTGGCCGCCTTCAGCGCCACATATTATCTGCGCAGCGGCGTGGCGCAAACGTACGACGAGGCTGTGTATGCGCGCCTTGCCATGCTGGAACAGGGCGGGCAGGATATCGTGTTCCCGCAATTGCCGGCCGAACCGTGGATCTGCTTCCATGAAGACCTTGCGGCCGAGACATATAACTGGAAAAACCAGGCTTTTGCGGAATATTACGGCAAACGCACCGTGGCGGTGGACCTGCCGCAGTAGCGCGGGGCAGAAGGAGGAAACTGTGTTGAAACACACCGGTGCAGCGCGGTGGAACTGGGTGGTGGCTGCGGCGCTGTGCGCGTGCATGGTGCCGCTGGTGGTGCTGGGGGCGTATTGCCGGCCATGCGCGGACGATTTCCGCTTTGGGTTATATGCACACCTTGCGTTTGAACAGACAAGTTCTGTATGGGCGGCGCTGGCCGGCGCCGCAAGGGAAGTGTACGAAACCTATTTTGACTGGCAGGGCACCTTTTCGGCGGTGTTTCTGTTCGCATTGCAGCCCGCCGTGTTCGGCGAAGGGCTTTACTGGCTGTGCCCGGCGGTGATGTTTGGCGCACTGTTTTGGGGCGCGTTTCGCATGTTGCGCGCTGCGCGCAAAGCATGGGGCCTGCCGCGTGAAGTGTCGGTGCTGGCGGCGCTTGTGTATCTTCTTGTGTGCACTCAGCTTGTGCAAAGCCCCGCGCAGGCGTTCTACTGGTGGAACGGCGCGGTGTACTATGTGTTCTTTTACGCGCTTAGCCTTGTGCTGGCCGCGCGCACGGCACGCATATTGCTGGGCAGGCGCACTGCGGTGCACACGGCTGTTACGGCGGCACTGGCTGCATTTGTGTGCGGGGGCAACTATGTTACGGCACTGCTGATGGCAGAGCTGCTTGTGTGTGCCACGTTGGCTGCGGCATGGAAGCGGCCGGCCGCTTTGAAAAGCATGCTGGTGGTGCTTGTGTGCGCCGGGGCGGCATTTGCCATCAGTGTGGCTGCGCCCGGAAACGCCGTGCGCCAGGCAGCAGATTACGGCGGGGCAGCCCTGCCGGGGGCGGTGGGTGCCGTGCTGGGTTCGTTTGTGCAGGCTTGGTACTTTTCCGTGGAGCATGTGACACCGCTTGTGGCGGCGGCGCTGTGTTTTCTTGCACCGTTTTTCTGGCGTGCAGCCGGGCGGCCGGGGGCACCGAAATGCCCGTTGCCCGGGCTCGTCAGTGCGGCGGCCCTGTGCTGGTTTGCATCCAGTTTTACGCCCACGCTGTACGCCATGGGCACCATCGGGCCGGACAGGGTGCAGAACATTCAGTTCTTTTTGCTGGTGCTGGTTTTGCTGGCACTGGAATTTTACTGGCTGTGCTGGGCAAAACGTGTGTTTGGCGCGCGCGTTTGCCGGCATTTGGCCCATGTGTCGCGCCGTGTGGCGGCGGGGTATCTTGCCCTTTGCCTTGCCGTGGCTGCGGGCACGCTGGGGCTGTACGCGGCCACGGGGCATCTGGACAAGCTGGCCTGCGCCAGCGCCGCACGCTCTTTGCTGGACGGCACGGCCGGGCGCTATGCCGAACTGATGCGCACGCGGCAAGATATCCTTGCCGCACCCGATGACGTGGCCGTTCTGCCGCGCATCACGCAGCAGACGCTGGTGCCTGCACTGTTTTTTGACGACATCGTCTCCGATGCGTCCGATTGGAAAAACGTGGCCATGGCCGAATACTATGGCAAGCGCCTTGTGGTGCCGCAGCCCGTGGCCTGAAAAGCCGGTGCACGAAATGTGCCGGCACACAGGGCGGCCCGCGCAAGGAAGGCATTTTCACAAGGAGTTCGCCCGGTTTCAGATAACAGCCATATGTTTCTTTTTATGTTATCCCGTGCACCCTGTGCGCCGGCCGGCAGGCCGGTGCGCGGGGTGCTTTTTTACCTGCACGGCATACAAAAGCACACCGCGCCGCGAAAGCTGTAAACATAAAACAAAACAGGGCAGATAAAAAAGAGCACACGTGTGTCACCGCGCAAAAAATACGCAGCAAGAAGGGGCTGGGCGCTGCACGCCAGGGTGGGGGCCTTTGCCGAAGAAAAGCGGCGTATTTTTTGAAAAAGGCAGGCATGCCATTCATTGTTTCACGGCCATTGGGCCGGGCCAAAAGCTGCCACTGGAGCCATAAAGCCCGAGTGAAAGCAAATAGAAGCGGGACATCTCTCAGCCGGCAACTTTGAGGAACCTGCCAGCCGTTGAGGGCCTTCTTGTTTGGAACACGGTAGGCGGCAACGGAAAACCGTGCCGGGCTGACTGCGGGCGTGCCCAAGCCCTCGGTTGTGCGAATGCTGGAAGGCGGGCACTCCGCCGGTATCCCGCCGGAGGCTCTGCCAAATGCAGCTTTATCGTGCCCTCGCGCCGCCATGACGGTGCGCCCGGTGTCATGCCGGCCTTGTTCCGGTTGCCCCTGCAGCTTCGCTGTTTCGGGCAGACGCAGCAGCGCATTGCAGGGGTTGTCACCGGGCATGCCGCCATTCTTGCCGGATGCTTGCCCCGTTGTTCATGCACAAAGGCGAGCGGGTGATGGAAAGGGGCGGCGTGCCGAAAAGGAAAAACGGCTGTGCGCGAAGGCGCCGGCAAGCCGTTCGGTTTGAATAAGGTGTTGCGCGCTCTGTGCGGTGCCGGTGAAAAAACGGGCAGAAAAACGGTCAAAAAATATTTTGTTCAGCCCTAAAAATCCCGCCGGGCTGCCCCGTCAGCCGCCCGGCAAGCTTTTAAAATATCCGCCTGCGGCGTTTTACAAGCTGCTGGTTTGGTGGTACAATAAGGACAAAATATGATATAATACAAGAATCGCGGGCTTTAGCGTGGATAAAAAGCCCGCCATTTACAGAACAGGGGAACGCAAAGAGATATGGCACAGGCAAAACGCAAAACAGCTACAAAACGGAAACGTACCGCGCAGCGCGGCAGAAAGCCCCAGCCCAAGGCGGACATGAGCGCCAGCTGGAGCATTCTTTTGTTTGGCCTTGCCATTCTGGTGGCCGCTATGACTTATGTGCCCGGGGCCAGCGCGTGGGCGTGGCTTCGCA
>CAMBHV010000164.1 GCA_945867255.1 uncultured Clostridia bacterium | reverse complement strand
GTAAATGCACGGGCCGCCGGTGAGGTCCAGCATATAATGATAGAACACAAACGGGCGCCCCTCTTTTTTCCGCCGAAGCATCTCGCAGGCCAGCAGCTCGTATTGTTCCAGCACCACCTTGATATCTTCTTCGGTAAGTGCCGCAGGGTCATCGGGGGCACACACCACGGGCTCCATACTCAGGCGGTCGAACCCGAGGTCCGCCATGTGGAACACATCTTTTGTGAAATCCGGGTTCGCATGGGTGAACGTGCCGCGCATGTAATATTCCTTGTCGCCGCGCTTTTTCACAAACCGCTGAAATTTTGGCACGATCCTGTCGTAGCTGCCGTTGCCCGCATAATCCACCCGCAGGCGGTCGTGGATCTCTTTTCGGCCGTCCAGGCTCAGCACCACATTGTGCATCTCGCGGTTGCAGAAATCGATCACGTCATCATCCAGCAGCATCCCGTTGGTGGTGAGGGTGAACCTGAAATGTTTGCCGTGAAGTTTCTCCTGTTCACGCGCATAAGCCACAAGCCGCTTGACCGTTTCCCAGTTCATCAGCGGCTCTCCGCCAAAGAAATCCACTTCCAGGTTCCGGCGCTTGCCGGAACTGGCAATCAGGAAATCCAGCGCCTGTTTGCCCACTTCATAAGACATGATGGCCCGCTCGCCGTGGTATTTCCCCTGGCTGGCGAAACAGTAAGAGCAGTTCAGGTTACAGGTGTGCGCCACATGCAGGCACATTGCCTTGATCACCTGCTGCTCCCTTTCCTTAAACTGGCCAGCCATCTCTTCGAACTGGTCTTCGCTAAACAGCTTACCCTGCGCCTCGAGCGCCTTGATATCGCTCAGGCATGCACGAATTTCTTCCTCGTTCACGCCTTCCATATGGCCATAGCGTGCCAGCGTCTGCTGCACCAGTTCTTCCTCGGGCATATTTTGATAGCCCGCGATCATATCATACGCAACTTCATCCACCACGTGAATCGCCCCGGAACAGGTGTCCAGAACGATGTTGTATCCATTGAGCTTATATTGATGTATCATTTGATTCTCCTGTTTTTGCACGAAAAAAAAGCCGCCTTGTGAACCGGCGGCTTTCTGTTTGTTCAATTCTTGGCCTGCTCACACTGCTGGTTGGCTACGCCGCAGGAAGTTTTGCATGCCGACTGGCAAGAAGTCTGGCATTCGCCGCAGCCGCCGTTTTTTGCGCTTTCGCAGAGATTACGGGTCTCGATCGTCTGAATTCTTTCCATAAAGACATCTCCATATCAAATTAAAATCATCACCCTGTTGCGCAATCCTGCAAAAACCACGCAGCAAGGCACCATTTTCACGCAAATAACAATATCATAAACAGTGCCTGTTGTCAAGCTGAAAAGCGCCCTGCGCCCTGCTGCCGGCAACGTAAAAACGGCCTGGCAACCGTGCGCCGTAAGAACAGGGCCGCTTGCCATAGAAGCCCGGCGTATCCGGCGCGAAGCCTGCCCTGCCTTCAGGGCCGGAAACTCTTTGCTTTTATTTTTTCGCAAAGCACGTTGCAGAGCCGCAAGCACCACAAAACGCCCCTTAACGCAAGTGCACCCTTTGTGCGCCCCCTACTCGCCTGAAAGAGCCCGGCCCCCGCAGGTGTGTAAGTGCCGCGCCTTTGGCGCCATTTTCATCCCCCGGCAGGCGGGCGCGGGCCGCGGCACAGCGGATGCATGCCGCCCGCATGGCAAATAAAAAACGGCGGCCGGGTTCCGGCCGCCATACAGTTTATGTCAGGCTGTATTTCCTGAGCGTCTTTTCAAAGAATTCGTTTTTCAGGCCGCGCATGGCCGCCGGGGCCGGCGAAAAAACGTGCAGCCCATTTTTTACTTTTACCGGGCTTCCGTGATCAGCGTGCCGCCCTGCGTTCTGTCCGCTGCGCCATAGTACAGCGACACCAACTGGCCATCCTCGCCATATTCATATTCAAATATATTCAGCGGCCGGCCGTCATACGAAGAGATCCGGCCATAACGGATCACACGCCCCTGCTCATCGCAGGTGTATTCCGCAGGTACATAACTTGCCCCGCCGTCCGTCAGGTTCAGCCAGGCGGATTTCAAATGGCCGTTTTCATCGTACTCGTATACGTCCATATCTGAAGTGCCGGCCATTATACCGGACGAATAATCGCGCATGATCTGCGCAAGGCGGCCCTGCCCGTCGTACAGGTATATCTCCGTGATGTAGGGCGTTTCATCGCCTGCCCAGAAGAATTCCCTTTGCGAGACATTTCCGCTCTCATCATACTGGTACGTGTAATATCGCGCTTCCTGCGCAACGGAATTTTCATCGCCTTCCATCATTTCCCTTGTGCTGTACGTTTTCTTCGTGACATTGCCGTTTTCATCATAGGTATACCCCACTTCATACAGGCAGCCATCGGGGCAATACACGCCGGTGTTGTCATCCACAGAACCCGGGGAGAACTCTGGCATCAGCTCGAAACCCGTCAGCGGCCTGCCCTGCTCATCATACGTGCACAGTGCATACTGATAGAGGTTTTCATCCCACGTGGACGGCATACGGGCCTGCAGCGGTGTGCCGTCGGCCGCAAGCTGCACTTCGATCGTTCCCTTTGTGGTGTTGTCCAGTGTACTGATGAGCACATACTGCTTTGTCTGCGTGGCCTGCGCCGCCTGTGCAGCCCCGCCGCTTTCCCCTGCCGGGGCGCCCGTGCCCGCCGACCCGTCTGTGCCCGCCGGCACATCCGTGCCGCTGCATGCGGACAAACACATCATCACAGCCAGAACAGCCGCAAGTGCAGTGTACCTTACCCTCTTCATGTTCCATTCCTCCTAAATGAATCTTTTACTATATTTCATGTGCCGGCCTGCTGCATCCGCCTGCCGCAGCCTCCTGTTGCCTGCACATTGCAACCCGGATGTCAAAATTCTACTTTAAGTAGATATCGGAGCCAAAAAAAATCTTATCAAGGGGGATTCCCGTAATGCGGCTTATCTCTCTTGCCTGTGCAACGGTTGCCTTTTCCGGGTTTTCCTCAATTTTTCTGTATGAATCTCGGCACATGTTCATTTCCTTTGCCATTTCCGATTGTGTTTTTTCGCACAACCGACGCGCCTGTCTTACGGTAAAGGCCATTCTGCACACCTCCTTTCGTTTGTAAGTATACCCTACTTAAAGTAGACTGTCAAGAACTTTAAGTAGATATTTTCAAACCATTTGTTGATATTTTCCTACTTTTGGTCTATAATACTAGTCAAGAAAGGGAGGCAAAAAAATTGTCCACTGCTGAAAATATAAAAAAGCTGCGTGAAATGCACGGCCTTTCTCAGGCTGAACTTGGAAAAATAGCGGGTGTCAGCGACAAAGCCGTTTCCACATGGGAATCCGGCAAAAAGATGCCGCGCATGGGGGCGCTTCAGCGCATTGCAGACTATTTTGGCATTCAGAAAAGCAACATTATTGAAGATAACGGCCTGGAATGCCCCGGCAATGATCTGGATAAAGCAGACGCCGCGTTTCTGGCTGATTATAAAGAGCTTACAGAGGAAAACAAAGCCACCCTGCGGGCCATGGCACAGCTGATGCGGCACAACCAGGCTGAAAAATGAATGCGGCGGCCACCCAGGCAAGGCGTATGCATATCGCCCTTTGTGTGACACGCGGGGCAGAAGCTGTGCGCCGGCGCCGCGCGCCCCGGCGCTTTACATTTTTATGGGTTTCCTTTTCGAAAGCATATAGGCAGCACAAGAAAAAGCCCGAAGAACCATAGTTCTTCGGGCTTTTTTCTGGCGGAGAGAGAGGGATTCGAACCCTCGGTGCCTTTATGGGGCACACACGATTTCCAGTCGTGCGCCTTAGACCAGCTCAGCCATCTCTCCGCGGCGCTTTTCTATCTTATCGAAAAATGCGGCGTTTGTCAAGAGCGGTTTTGCGGTTTGTGCGGCATTTTTTATACGGCGCGTTGACCTTGCACCGTGCTTTCGATATAATGAAACCAGTATATGCTGCGCGCGGCGCGGCGAAAGTAAAGTGATGACATCCGTGAAGATTTG
>CAMBHV010000163.1 GCA_945867255.1 uncultured Clostridia bacterium | reverse complement strand
GGGCGAACATGCACGATCCCGCAAGAGTGCCACTGCGTAGTTAAAAAACACTTACACATCCATGCCCCGCTTTATAATCAGAGAAGAATGGAAGAATATTTGAAATGGAAAAAAGGGCGGGCAAATTGTGAACCACAGGCTACAGGAAAAGAAAGGATGGCCGGCTGGTTTGCAAAAATGAGGACATGGCTGCTTCCGCTGGTAAAACTGATGGCGGGCCTTTTGCTCTCTCTTGTGTTTGTTCGAGAAACACAAGGAAGCCTGCAAGGCTTTGTTGCAATCAATGGGAGGCATTACCCAAGATACACGTATGTGGCGGGGGACGGCCGTATATTTGAACAGGTGAATACACGGGCTTCCCTGGAAGAAGCTGTACCTCATGCAGGTGTAGCGGGCCTTTTGCGCCATCAGTGCCCCAAGACAGTTACTGTAAAATATAACATCATGTGCCCGGAACAAAGCAGCTGCATCTATTTATGATTGAAAATTCCCTTGTATAATCCGCAAAAGAAAGGCAGCACAATGAAAAATATCCATTGTGTTGCCTTTTACCAATAAAGAATGATATGGCAATCAAGAAATCCCTATAACGCGTGCCGCCTGTTTTAACAAAAGGGTTTTAACTTGTTCGTCAGCAGGCTCGCCTTTTTTGTGACTTGCCCCACAAGAACAGCAGCGGCCACTGTACCCTCGCGCACACCATCCAGACGGCCCAGAAAAAGAAGCGACAGCACGATGGAGATACATACAAGGCTTACGTCAAATAAAATTTTCATATTACCGAATTTAATAGGCAACACCTTGCAAAGCGCAAGCACGATGCCCTCGCCGGCTGTGGTGACAAGCCCGGCGGTAACTTCCATGCTTACCCCAAATGCCACAAGAAATATCCCAAGTACGCACACAAGCCACTGCATGGCATAACCAGAGACAGACAAAGGCTGAATGACACGGCAAGCGAGGTCGATCATCATGCCAAACAAAATAGCAGCCGGAATTTGAAGAAGCTGAAACCAGTCGTATTGGTTGCGCAAAATGGCGATTTGAATTAACACAAAGGCCAAGTTCATCAAAATGGTGGTGCCGCCCACGGAAATGCCGGAGATAACGGATGTCACATACGGAAAACTGGAGATAGGCGACGTGCCAAGGGCTGCTTTAATGGAAAAGGCAACGCCAAATGCCATAATGAAAAAGCCCATGCACAAAAACAGGATCCGCCTTATGAGAAATGGTTCTTTATACAATGACTTTTTAATGTCCTTCACGCCCTTCCTTTTCTGAATACGGCGCAAGGGCGGAACAAAGGGCTACCAGTGCACATTTTAAGGCAGCTGTTTCTTCGGCAGAAAATGCTTGTGTGGCAAGGCACTCTGCGCTGTGAAAGACCTCTGCCATGCAGCGGGCGGCCTGTGCCCCTTTTTCTGAAAGGGAAACATAGATCGACCTTCGGTTCCCAGCTTTCTGCCTGCGAATAATCAAACCATTTTCCTCCATGCGTAGCAGGATGCTGCCAACCGTTGCAGGTTCGATCTCACAATAGGCGGCAATCGTTTTCTGATCAGCTTCTCCGTATTGCATCAGGTAGTCCAAAACTTTTGGTTGGCCAGGCGTAAGCCCCAGCTTTGAGGCTTCGCCTAATACGCGGCGTGAAAACAACGCCTGGCTTTTCATTAATAAATAATGCAAACTTTCCATACTTCTCCCTCGATAATAAGAAAACTTATAATAACAATACTTATTATTTGATTGTTTGGAAGATTTGTCAAGTGGAAAGCGGGTGTTTTCAGCATTCATTAGGGAAACTGGTTGCGGGTAAGAAGGGAATATTTTATAATAATGTCATTCATCAAATGCATTTGAAGGCAGGGAAGTAGCGTTGCAATATTTTTTGGACACTGTAGAAACCGTTCCGGATGGAGTGGGCTTTTCCCGGTTTGGGCCGGTACATTTGGCGTGGCTGGCAGCGTTTGTTTTATTCACGCTGGCATGTTGTCGTTTTTACAAAAAAAGCGGCCAAAGCCGGCGCAAACAGATTCGCATGATTTTTGCGGTGCTTCTTGTGGCGGATGAAGCGTTTAAAGTGATTATGCTGCTGATTGGCGGGCGATATCAGCCAGGATATTTGCCGCTTCATTTGTGCAGTATTAATATTTTTTTAATTGTGATCCATGCATTGCGCCCTACAAAGCTGCTGGATAATTTCCTGTACGCTATTTGCATCCCGGCAGCACTGGCCGCATTGCTGTTTCCTACCTGGGTAAGCCTGCCTCCCGCCAATTTCATGCATCTTCACAGCTTTACCGTGCACATCCTTCTTGCCAGTTACCCCATAATGCTTACGGCAGGCGGTGATATCCGCCCGAAGGCTGCATATCTTCCGGGGTGTGTGGCTCTGCTTGTGGGGATGGCTGTTCCGGTGTATATGATCAATATATATTTTGGAACAAATTTCATGTTCCTGATGCGTGCGGATGCGGGCAACCCGCTTCAATTGTTCGAAAAGGCGTTTGGCTGCCATTTGGTGGGTTACCCTGTTATAGCCGGCGTGCTGTTTGCGGTATTATATGGTGTGCCCTGGCTTTGGGGCCGGTTAAAAAAGCGGGGCGCAGCATAATCCCCAGGTTTTGAAAAGAGACAGTATGCGCTGCACTATGATGAGCGAAGGGGAAAACAAAATAGAAAGAGGATACCATGTATCGCTTTGGCTGTTGGGCTTGCGATGCTGATGGCTGCATGCGGCACGCAAAACATTCCGGGCGAAGGCGCAGGCCTGTAAATTGTATCAAGCGCGTCCAGCGAGCGGTCTTACGCCCGATTATCGTATCAACGTGCCAATTCCGGCCGGATTTGAAACGGTGGGCCTGAGTGCTTTGAGTATGTCGGAGGGATATGAAGTACAGGGGGCGCTGATTGGCGTCCATGTAACAGAAGGCCCCGAAGGATATTTTGGGAAAGAGCTGCAGGACAAAGAAGGGATGCTAGACGCATTTCGACAAGGGTATTATGACGCGCAGTATCTGCCCGGCACGCTTAACACGCTGGAGTTGCACATTTACGAAATAGGCCCCTGTACGGCATGCCGGTATGACTGTGAGGGGGAAGTGAACGGGGCCGTTAAAACAAGCCTTGCTGGTTGTCAAGGCAGGCAAAGTGTATCAGATTATGTTCATGAATCTCACAAATGGAGCATGGAGTGATGTGTTTGAAGAGACGATATCCAGTATCAGCGCGGTAAAAAAGAAGAGATATGAACGCTCTTGTATGCCGGGTTTACACCGAAAAAGAATACAATAAAAGAGCCACCCTGCAGGGTGGCTCTTTTATTTTTCTCAGGCTGCCTGCGACTGGCTCAAGGCGCGCTGCACATACTCGTCCACATGTTTTTGCACCACAGAAAATGGGGCGGCACCGGATTCCAGAATGGATTCGTGAAACTCCATCGGAGAGAAGGAATCGCCCAGCTGCTGGCGCACAGTGGCTTCCATGGCGGCAAATTCGTGATACCCTACATAATATGGCTCGAAAGTGCATGGGTTTGCCTGAAGCTGTGCATATTGCTGCTGATAGGCCTGCTCATCCATAACAAAGCCGCAATCATCCATAAATTGGGAGAATTCGTCCACATTCCATCCGTCGTAATGGATGCCGATATCGGCTAGGATGATGGCACAGTAGCTGATAAGTTCGTTTTCTTTGTATAGTTCCAGCAACGTGGGGTCAATCCCTTCCAGGTAATCAAGTGCTGCATATTGGGCATACACCGCATAGCCCTCCGTATAAGCATTGCTGTTTGCCAGGGCTTTGCGCCACGGGGAATTCAGGTTTTCATAAATATAGGCATACTGATACATGTGCCCCGGGAAGCCTTCGTGGGCTACCGTAGAATAAATAGAAATCGTACCTACATCGCCGGTCAGTGGGTTTACACGCAGCTGTTTTACAGAACTGCCGTCCAGCGGAGGAATATTGAAATAGGCGGCCACACCGGATGTGGAGGCGATTTCTTCATTGATATCAAAAATTTCATAGTCCAGCTGGCTCACCGAAG
>CAMBHV010000162.1 GCA_945867255.1 uncultured Clostridia bacterium | reverse complement strand
ACGCGCTTTGGCGTAGATGTCGCCGGGCAGAATGTTGTCCAGCACCACATTCTTGATAAAATTCGCCGTGTCGAACTTTTCATCGTGATACTGTTTGATATTCTGCAGGCTGATAGCCAAAAGCGCCGCATAGCGCCCGGCTGCTTCGTCCGTGCCTTCTACCAGAACAGCATAGTCGTTTCGTTTGTTGGCTGTAAACAGATGATACGTAAAGCCATCCCGCACAAAGCTTTCCCCCGCAGCCAGCCTCTCGGATGCCACTCCATCGCGCACCTCGCCAATGCGGTTGAGGTCTGTACAGGAGATAATGGTGCCTGTTTCATCCACCACGCCAGCCACACGGTCGATGGCGTCTTTCATCTGATAGATCACGCCCTGAAACACTCTGTTCGCCATAGATAACCCTTTTCCCTTCTGCACATTGCGGCTGGCAGTATGCCTGTCACAGTGCGCCGTTGTGAAATTCAACAATCCACATCTGATGTACTATCTATTTTACACAATGATTCTGACTTTTGCAACATATTTACACAAAAAACCATCACGTTTATTGTGTATTTTGGAAAAACAGGTTCAAAATGGCGATTTGGCCTCTCTCTGGTAGCTTATTGTACAGGCCAGATGTGAAAATTTTTTGTCGTTTTCATGAACGTTTGGCCTGCAGGCAGGCAAGCTCAGCCTCTGTCAGCTCGCGCCAACCGCCGGGGCCCAGCTTTTCGTCCAGCGCAACACCGCCAATGGCCGTGCGCCGCAGTTCCTGCACGCCCGCCCCGTATACGCCGAACATGCGCTTGATCTGATGATACACCCCCTGGTGCAGCACAACCTGGGCGCTGCACGGCCCCTGCCCGCCGGGCCGCGCCTGTGCCGGCAGCATACGGCTGCCATCTGCCAGCTGCACCCCTGCGGAAAATCCGGCTATCATCTCCGGCGTAAGGGGCGTGTCCAGCAAAACACTATACACCTTTTCCACATGGCGCCCCGGCGCAAGGATATCGTGCGCAAAGGCCCCATCGTCTGTCAAAAGCACAAAGCCCGTGCTGGTTTTATCCAGCCGGCCGGCCGGGAACAAATTGCGCCGCGGAAAAGCAGGGCGCACAAGGTCCACCACGGTGGTGTCGTGCGCGTCCTCAGCGGCGCTTACAACACCCTTTGGTTTATCCAGCATGATATATACAAACTGTTTGGCGCACAAAAGGGTTTCGCCGCATGCCACTGCCGCACCCTCCGGCACATGGGCATCCGGTGCACGGCACACTTCCCCATTCAGCAAAATGCGCCCCGCGCGTATGGCATCGCGCGCCTGGCTGCGGCTGAGGCCCAGCGCCTTTGCGGTGTATTTGTCCAGCCTCATGGGGCTGCCCCTCCTTTTCGTGATTGCAGTTTTGTGGTTGCAGTATATCATAAATTTGGTCGAAAGAAAACCGCACCTCAGCCGGGGGGCCGCAAGAAGGTGTCTATTTCTTGGTTTCAAAAAAAGAAACGCCAAGCAAAAAGCATGCGCTGAATTTTCAGGCTTTCCGCTTTGAGAAGCGAGCTCCCCCCTTTCTTGTGTGCCAGGAAAAGGGCAAAAGATTCGGCGCGTGTGCGGAAGGTTTTTAGAATCCGCTCAGGCGCTGACGTTTCAGGTTTTCTTTTTGGGAATTGGCTCAGGCGCTGAATCCTGGGCTTTCTTTTTTGGGGATTTGGCTCAGGCGCTGACATTTCAGATGTTTTCTTCAGATACATGTCTCCTACTTTCTTAAAGCTAAGAAAGTAGCAAAGAACTCCGGGGGGGTTCCGCTCGGCTAAAAAATGCAGGTCTTTTGCGCCAATAAATGGCAGACCTGCATTTTTCTAAACGCCTCGCTCCGATTCCCCCCGGCCCCCCCTAATCGGCAAAAGATGTGGCATTTTTCGCACGCACACGAAACAGTAAGAATGACATTCGCGCGCTCAGGCGCTTTGCGCCTGCCGGAAAATGGTATCTTACATCGCGCCGGGCGCGATAGGATTTATAAACCTTCAAGAAGGCTTGTATACCCCACAGTGTGCGGCCTGAAAGGTAGTTGCATGAAAGCGCTTCCCCCCCCATAGGCGTACAGCTTGAAGGGTTGCCGCACGGAAACACTTCCCCTCAGGCGCGCCGGTGGCCGCACTGTTTCAAAATCCCGTTTTCCGGCAGGCACAAAGCGTCTGAGCGCGCGAATGTCTTTCTCACTGTTTCGCGCACGCACGGAAAACGCTACCTTGTTTGCCGTTCTGCACCCGCAGGCGCGTGCCGAGGCCAACCGGGCAAAGCCTGGCTCTTGGGCCGCAGGCTGGGGTTTCGGGGCCATCGGAGTGATGCGTTTCGAAAAACACAAATTCGCCAGTTGTTGGCGTTGGAATTTGTGTTTTTCAGCGGAACGGAAGGCGCCGGGTTTGCGAGCGCGGCGCCGGAATGAGCACAGCGAAATGACGGGCAACGCCCGGCAAGGGCCCGGCGCTTCTTTGCTCCTTTCTTAACGTACAAGAAAGGGGGGCCCGCTTCTCAAAGCGGAAAACCTGAAACGTCAGCACCCCGCGCCAAACTTTGAAAAAGTAAAATATGAAAAAAGGCGCGGTACCCTTTGGCCGAACACGGCCTTACAGGGCACTGCGCCTTTTTTACTTTTTGCACCGCTCACACGCCCATTTTTGGGTTTGGCTTGCGGCCCGCATCCTGGCCTTCCTGGCCGCCGGTTGCGGGTTTTTCCGTTACGGTCACCGTACAGGTGGCTGTTTCCGTGCCGCCGTATGCGGTGGTGCGCGTGGCCTCAAACGTATAGGTGCCCGGCGTCTGCGGCAGCGTCACCGTCCATGTGGTTCCGCCCGCGGCGGCCGTGGGGTTGTAAGCGGCGTCTGTGGTGCACACCACGCCGTCTGCCACTTTATTGGCCGTAAGGGTAAGCTTGCCGCCGCCCGCAAGCGTGGCAGGCGCCGTAAGCGCCAGCGCCGGCTCCACGGTGAACACGGCGTTTACTACAGCACTTGCATCATTTGTGCCGGCCACGTTGATGGCGCGCGCATAATTGCCGGCAGCAAGGCCCGTTTTGGGCTGCACGGTAAACGTGGCTGTGCCGCCCGCGGCCAGCGTGGCCTGCCCATTTGCAAAGCCGCTGCCCGCCTGGATGTCATAGCCCTGCGCCGTGGGCAGCGCCAGCGTCACTTCGGTGTTGCCGGTGTTCTCCACCGTCACCGTCTTGGCGGCCGGCGCAGCGGCATACCCCGCCACACGCGGCTCAAATTCCAGCGTGCCGGGCGTGGCCGTGATGGTGTACACCAGCTTTTCGAACACCATTTGCAGCTGCATGTTGGCCGTGGGGCTGACAGTGTATTCCTTATTTTCTGTCAGTTTCTGCCCCTGCCCGTCTGCCCAGTAAAGGAAGCGGTAACCCGCGTTTTCCTTTGCCGTAAGGGTAAGGCTGATGCCCTCTTCCACACTGGCCTCACTTACCTCGGCGCCGTTCACAAGGCACACGCCTGCCCCCGCGGGGCTGGCCGCAACGCCCACACGCCACACGGGCGGCGTTACGGTAAAGTTTACGGCGGCGGCCAGCGTCTGGCTGGTGCCTGCGCCGTCTGCGGCCGCAAGCTGCACCTGCGCGGTGTAGCTGCCCGCTGTAAGGCCCGTTTTAGGCCGCACGGTAAAGGTGGCGCTTTCGCCCAAAGCAAGGCTTCGCGGCAGGCCCGCGGCATCTATCTCAAAAGCAGCCGCGTTTGCCCCGCTGAGGGTGGGCGCGCCCAAGGTGATGGCGCCGCCTGTGCGGTTTGTCACCGTGAAGGTGGCCGGGGCAATGTCGCCATAGCCCTGCTCCTGCGCGGCAAAGGTGTGTGCAGCGGGCGAAAGCGTCGCCTGGATGGCAAAGATGTTGAGGTAACTTTTCCATCCGAACGCCGCTTTATAAGCATTCAGGCTGCCCTGCGGCACATACAACGTTACGCCGTCCACTTCGCCCAGAGGGGAACCGCCATTATGAGATGGCGGGGTGGTGGCAAGGCTTGTGAACACGATGCTGGGGCCGTGGCCGCCAAAGACATTGATGTTAACCTCC
>CAMBHV010000161.1 GCA_945867255.1 uncultured Clostridia bacterium | reverse complement strand
TCTGTGCGAAGATGTGTTGTTTGCGGGGGATACCCTGTTTGACGGTGGCGTGGGGCGCACTGATTTTGCAGAGTCTTTGCCCGAACAGATGATGCCCAGCCTTGCAAAACTTGCCCGCGAAGTGCCGCCCGATACCCAGGTGTTGCCCGGGCATGAAAGCTTTACTACCATGGCTGCACAGCTTGCAACAAACAGCTGGCTCGTTGCGGCATGCCGCGAGGGGTGAGGTGCGTGGAACTTTTGTTTATGGGCCTTGCCAGCACCTATGAGGCGGAGCACATTGCGCGCATGTTTTTTCCCGGCGCAAAAATGGTGTCCGCCCGCTGCGCGCCGGGGCATCCATGTGTGCGCGTGCGCAGGGCCGGCGCAAGGGTGATGTGCGGCGTGCGAACGCAGGAGAAATGCCTTGTAAAGGTGTTTCACTTGCCTGCTGAAACATCCCCAAAACAGGAAGAATATGAGGTGTGCAGTGCGCTGTACACGCTTTTAAAACAGGCTACAGGTATTCGGCCGCCCTGGGGAATGCTGACAGGCGTGCGCCCGGTGCGCCTGGTGCACGAGTTGCACCGCAAAGGCCTGGATGAAGCACAGCAGCGGGCTTTTTTCTGCCGCCGCAATGATGTGAGCGAAGAAAAATATAAACTTGCTGTACAAATCGCAAAAAATCAACAAGAAGTAATAAACCACAATATCTTGCGGTCCTATAGTTTATACATATCAATTCCGTTTTGCCCGTCGCGCTGTTCGTATTGCAGCTTTGTTTCCACCACTACGGAAAAAAGCGGTGTGCTGGTGGCGCCGTATCTGGAAAAACTGGAAGAAGAACTGCATCATATCGCAGACATGGCCGCGCGGCTTTCGCTGCGGCTGGAAACGGTGTATATTGGCGGCGGCACACCCACGGCCATCAGCGCCTGCCAACTGGCACACCTGATGGAAACTGTGCACAGGGAATTTGATATGTCCTGCGTGCGCGAGTTCACGGTGGAGGCCGGGCGGCCAGACTGCACCACGCCGGAAAAACTGGCGGCCATCCATGAAGGTGGGGCAACGCGCATCTCCATCAACCCGCAAACACTTTCCGACGAAGTTCTGCGCGCCATAGGCCGGCGCCACACGGCACAGGACGTACTGGATTGTTTTGCGGCTGCGCGTGCGGCAGGGCACAAAAATATCAACATGGACCTGATCGCCGGCCTTCCGCTGGATACGCCCGCCGGCTTTGAAAAAAGCCTGGCCGGGGTGCTGGCACTTTCGCCGGAGAACATCACCGTGCACACGCTTACGCTCAAGCGCGCCTCAAACCTTGTGATGCAGGCAGCGCCGCCCGCATATGGCGATGTGGCGCAGATGGTGCAGCATTCCATCGACACCCTGCCCGGTGCAGGATATGTGCCGTATTATTTGTACCGGCAGAAGGGCACGCTGCAGAACCTGGAAAACACCGGCTGGGCAAAGCCGGGGTTTGCGGGGTTGTACAACATCTATATTATGGAAGAAGTGCATACCATTTTATCGGCAGGTGCGGGAGGTTCCACAAAGCTGGTAGGCCCGGCTGGGCGCATTGAGCGTGTGTTCAACCATAAATACCCGCTGGAATACCTGAACCATTTTGATGAAGTGCTGGCGCGTAAACAGAAAATAGAGGATTTGTATGGCAAATGGTTTGATTTGGATCCCGAAACGGCTGGTTGAGCTGGGATTGTTGAATGTGGCTGCGGCGGCGCCGCAGAAGTTTGTGGCATACTGTGAAGAAGATTATGCTGCGCGCGTGCAGCATGCGGCACAGCAGGTGCGCGCCAGTGGCGCGCGCGTGGTGATGCTGACGGGGCCCTCCAGCTCCGGCAAGACAACCACGGCCCACAAGCTGGCTGGTGCGCTGCGTGCGTCAGGCGTGGAAAGCGCCGTGGTATCTTTGGATAATTTTTTTAAAAATGTGCAGGACTACCCCCGTTTGCCCGACGGCAGGCCGGACTATGAAAGTGTGGATGCGCTGGATATTCCGGGCATTTTGCGTGCACTTTCCTCCCTGATCCGCACGGGCCGCGCCGATATCCCGGATTTTGATTTCAACCGCGAACAGCGGGTGTGCGGCACGCTGGAAGTGTGTGTGGGCAGGGGTGTGGCCGTAGTGGAGGGCATCCATGCCTTGAACCCGCGCCTTGTGGCGGGCCTGCCCGAGGGCAGCGTGTACAAAGTGTATGCCGGTTTGCGGGAAGAATACTCGAACGGTGGCCAGCGTGTGCTGCCCACACGCGATGTGCGCCTTGCGCGGCGCATGGTGCGCGATTACCAATTCCGCGGGCATTCGCCCCAGCGCACACTTTCCATGTGGGCGGATGTGTGCCGCGGCGAGGACGAGAACATCAAGGTGTTCAAGCCCGAAGCAGACCTCTTGCTGGACACAAGTTTTTCGTATGAGCCATGCTGCCTTGCACCGCTGGTGGCAGCTTTGCAAAGCAAGGTGCCGGCGCAAAGCCCATGGGCGGGTGCCATGCAAAGTTTGTGCCAGCGCCTTGCGCTGTGTACACCGCTGGACACGGCGTTTGTGCCGGCGGATTCGATGTTGCGCGAATTTATTGGCTGAAGCCGAAATGGAAAGGGGACATCAACATGGATTGGAACAAACTGAAGCAGGCGGGTGCCAAGGCTGCGGATTCCGCAGTGCGCACCGCCGGTTCACTGTATGAAAAAGGAAAGAAAGAAGCCAAGCTGATGGCGCTGGAGTCCAAACTGAGCCGTGCCCAGCGCGAACTGGGTGCGCTTGTGTATTCACTGCGCCGCACAGGGCAGGCAAATGAGGCGCTGATCGAAAGCCTTTGCGATGACATTGCAGCCATTGAGGCGCGCATTGCATCGTTGCATGCACCCGTTTCGCAGCCGCAGGCAATGCCCGAGCCCGATGCCCGTGTGAAGTGCTGCTCGCAGTGTGGCGCGGAGGTTGATAAGGAGGCCATGTTTTGCCATGGGTGCGGCGGTCAAATGGGGTAAACCACATGCCAGCTTTTTGGTGATAGGGCCAGGCGGCGGGCAACAGGATGCCCCTGCGCCGGCCCGGCCGGAATAGGCCACAGCTTTGGCGCATTTTGATGCCGTGTGCAAAAAACAGAAAAAACAGGCGGTAAAAGTGCCAAAATAGGCGAAAAAACAGCAAAAGGGGTTGCATTCTCTTATTGCTTCATGTAAAATCATAAAGGCTGACGAAGGCATGGCCGCCTTTGTTTTGTGCGCTGTTTAGCCTTTGCAAAAACGGGGCGTACCGTCGCACAAGAAGCTTGTGCAGGGCAGGGCTCTGTTCAATGATATCGTGCTGCATGCGCGCCGCGCCGCACACGTGAAAAGGAAAAATTGTTGGAGGTTACGACAAATGACGAAAGTTGAACTGATCGCGAAAGTTGCCGCGGATGCGGAGCTGACGAAAAAGGATGCAGAGAAGGCTGTGAACGCTGTTCTGGAAGGCATCACCGCTGCGCTGAAGGCTGGCGACAAGGTTTCCCTGGTGGGCTTTGGCACATTTGAGACCCGCAAGCGCCCGGAGCGCACCGGCCGCAACCCGCGCACGAAGGAGACCATCACGATCCCCGCCACGGTTGCCCCCGCTTTCAAGGCTGGCAAAGCGCTGAAGGACGCCGTGAAATAAGTTTTCTTTCGCTGTTTTGCCCGTGTACGCCTCGCGCGCGCACGGGCGTTTTTATTCTCTGGGGCAGGGCCCCGGCGCCGCGGGCCACCGCAGGGCGACGCGGGCAGATGACACTGCGGTGATATAAGGAGAACAAGATGCGCATCGACAAATTCCTGAAGGTGAGCCGGCTGATCAAACGGCGCACTGTGGCAAACGAAGTGGCGGATGCCGGCCGTATCACGGTGAACGGGCGGCCGGTGAAAGCCAGTTATGCAGTAAAGGTGGGCGATGAGATCGAGATCGCCTTTGGAACGAACCCTGTCAAAGTGAGGGTGCTTTCCACTGACGCGCCGGCCGGCAAGGACGTGGCGCGCGAGATGTATGTGGTGCTGTGAGAAACGGCGCGCGGCGGAGGGCCGCGCGCCGTTTTGGATACAGGGGGGCAAATG
>CAMBHV010000160.1 GCA_945867255.1 uncultured Clostridia bacterium | reverse complement strand
ATCAAATGCGCCAATCAGCCGGTAGCCTTTGGCTTCCACCGTCAGATAACTGGAAATGGCGGTGCCCAGCCGCCCTGTCCCGATCAGGATGGTATCCAGCTTCGTCTCGCTGAACAACAGGTGGCTCACGGCGTCCAACAGGACGTCCACGTGATACCCGATGCCCTGCTGGCCAAACCCGCCAAAGCAGTTGAAATCCTGCCGCACCTGAGACGCCGTGGTGCCCATCATGCGGGCCAGTTCGGAAGAGGATACCTTCACCACACCGTTCTTTTTCATGTCGGCCAGATACCGGTAATATTTCGGCAGGCGTTTGATCACAGGAAGCGAAACTTTGCTATTTTGTAACGACATTTTCTTCACCAGCTCAGATTTTTCTTTTTGCGCACTGTGCCTTTTACAGCGTTTCGATGGTGCGCATCACATAGTTGCCGAACTCTTCGCATGTGCAGCCCGTATCGCGGCCCGTCACAACCATGGCCTTCTCTTCGAACATGCACTTGTCCAGCGCGGCGGTCAGCTTGTCGGCTTCGGCCTGATACCCAATATGGCTCAGCAGCATGGCCGAAGCGCGCAACATGCTGCACGGGTCGGCATACTTGCCGCGGCCCTCTTTCATCATGCGCGGGGCCGAGCCGTGGATGGCTTCAAACATGGCATATTTCTTGCCGATGTTGCCGGAACCGGCCGTGCCCACACCGCCCTGGAACTCGGCAGCTTCATCGGTGATGATGTCGCCGTACAGATTCGGCAGCACGAACACCTGGAAATCGCGCCGGCGTTTTTCGTCCACCAGTTTGGCTGTCATGATGTCGATGTACCAGTCGTCTGTGGTGATGTCCGGATAACGCTCGCCCACAGCCTGGCACAGCTTCAAAAACTTGCCGTCCGTGGCCTTCACGATGTTGGCCTTCGTCACGATGGACACGCGGTTTTTATGGTTCTTTTGGGCAAAATCGTATGCCAGCTCGGCAATACGCTGCGTGCCGTCTGTGGTGGTGACGGTGAAATCTACCGAAATGCCGTCCACCGTTTCAAACCCGCACGAACCCAGTGTGTATGCACCTTCGGTGTTCTCGCGGAAGAACGTCCAGTCGATGCCCTGTTCGGGCACTTTCACCGGGCGCACGTTGGCAAACAGATCCAGCTCTTTGCGCATGGCCACATTGGCGCTTTCGATATTGGGCCATTCGTCGCCCGCGCGCGGGGTGGTGGTGGGGCCTTTCAGAATGACGTTGCACGCTTTCAACTGGGCCAGCACGTCGTCCGGAATGGCTTTGCCGCAGGCGGCGCGGTTCTCGATGGTAAGGCCGTCAATCTCACGGAACTCGATGCGGCCGTTTTCCACGTCTTTTTTCAAAAGGAACCGCAGCACGCGCTCGGCTTCGTGCGTGATCACCGGGCCGATGCCGTCGCCGCCGCACACGCCGATGACGATGTGCTCAAGTTTCGCGTAATCCACAAACCCGCCCTGTGCACGCATGGCGGCCACGCGTTTCTGCTGGCCTTCCAGAAGCTGTGCAAAGCGTTCTTTCGCTTCGTTGATGTCGATCATTTCATTGCCTCCTTCTTATGTTGCGGCGGCACGCCGCCGGCCGGGGGTAAAACGGGCGCGGCCCGTTATTTCTGCTGCTGTTTTGTATAGTTCAAAAGCCCGCCTGCGCGGATGATCTTGGCCTGCCGGGCACTGATGGCGCACACAAGTGCAAAGCTCTCGCCCGTTTCCACGTTCGTCAGCGTGATATCGGCGCCCGCAAGGCCGGCAAAAATGCCCGAAAGGGAAAGCCGCTGGCCCAGGAAAATTTTGTCGTAATCCTCTGCGTTTTTAAATTCCAGCGGCAGGATGCCGGCGTTTACAAGGTTTGCCTTGTGGATGCGCGCAAAGCTTTTGGCGATCACGGCGCGTATGCCAAGGTACAGCGGCACAAGCGCCGCATGTTCGCGCGAAGAACCCTGGCCGTAGTTGGCGCCGCCCACCACAAAGCCGCCTTCCGCCTGCATGGCACGTTTGGCGAAATCCGCATCGCACACTTCAAAACAGAAGTTTGCAAGGTAGGGAATGTTGGAGCGGTACGGCAGGATCTTGCTGCCCGCGGGCATGATATGGTCGGTGGTGATGTTGTCGCCCACTTTTAAAAGGCACGGCAGGGCCATGTCGTCCGTCAGCGCCATTGCCGGCGGCAGCGGCTTGATGTTGGGCCCGCGCAAAATTTCCACCTGTTCGTATGCGTCTTCGGGGGCGGGCAGGTCGATCATGTTGTCATTTATGGCAAAGTGCGCGGGCATGGCCACCGCCGGCACGGGGGGCAGGGTGGTGGGGTCCGTCACATAGCCCGTCAGGCAGCTTGCGGCGGCCGTTTCGGGGCTTACCAGAAACACGCCCGCGTCGCGCGTGCCGCTGCGGCCTTCAAAGTTGCGGTTGAACGTGCGCAGCGAAATGCCCGCGGAGTTGGGGCTTTGGCCCATGCCGATGCACGGCCCGCAGGTGGATTCCAAAAGCCGCGCGCCGGCGTTCAAAAGGTCCGTCAAAGCGCCGTTGGCCGAAAGCATGGCCAGCACCTGGCGCGAGCCCGGCGAAATGGTAAGGCTCACCTCGGGGCTGACGGTTTTGCCCTTCAGCATGGCGGCCACCGTCATCAGGTCCGTATAGCTGGAATTGGTGCAGCTGCCAATGCAAACCTGGTCCACCTTCTGCATGGCAAGGCTTTTCACGGGCTTCACGTTGTCCGGCGAAAGCGGGCACGCCACCAGTGGCTCCAGCGTGGAAAGGTCTATCTCCAGCACCTCATCGTACACGGCGTCCGGGTCTGCGCAAAGCGGGGTGAAATCTTCTTCGCGGCCCTGCGCGGCCAGAAACGCGCGCGTCACCTCGTCCGAGGGGAAGATGCTGGTGGTGGCGCCCAGCTCGGCGCCCATGTTGGTGATGGTGGCGCGCTGCGGCACCGAACGGCATGCCACGCCTTCGCCGCCGTATTCGATCACCTTGCCCACGCCGCCTTTTACCGTCATGCGGCGCAGCACTTCCAGAATCACGTCCTTGGCGCTCACCATCGGGCGCAGCGCACCCGTCAGCTTCACCAGTGTGAATTTGGGGTAGGGGATGTAATACGCGCCGCCGCCCATGGCCACGGCCACGTCCAGCCCGCCCGCGCCCATGGCAAGGCAGCCGATGCCGCCGGCGGTGGGCGTGTGGCTGTCAGAGCCGATCAGCGTTTTGCCCGGCTTGGCAAACCGCTCCAGATGCACCTGATGGCAGATGCCGTTGCCCGGGCGCGAATAGCGCACGCCAATCTTTTTGGCAATGGTGCGAATAAAGCGGTGGTCATCCGCGTTCATGAAACCGCTTTGCAGGGTGTTGTGGTCGATATATGCTACGCTGAGTTCTGTTTTTACGCGTGGGATGCCCATGGCCTCATATTCCAGATATGCCATGGTGCCCGTGGCGTCCTGTGTCAGTGTTTGGTCGATGCGCAGGCCCACTTCGTTGCCGGCAACAGGCGTGCCGTCCACAAGGTGTGCCGCAATGATCTTCTGTGCAAGCGTCTGTCCCATCGTGTGTCTTCCCCTCCGAAATCAGGCGCGCCGATAATGCGCCAAATATTATACCTATTTATAATATTTCTTCGTCTGTTTTTTGTCAATGTTGCATCGGCGTGATTTGTGTTGTTTGCATAGAGAAAATTCATAATATTTGAAAGGCTGCGCGCTATTTTTTTGTGAAATGAAAAGCGTCGTGCCCGCCACGCCGCCGGGATTGAAAGAAAAAAGCCCGGTGTGCTATAATCAAAGCCGAAAGAATGGCCCGCCTGGGTGCAAAAAGGGGAACATGCACATGCAGAAACTGAAAACATGGCTGCTGGACAGCCGCCTGTGGGCGATTGCGTTGATTTTCGTGCTGGTGTGCAGCCTTGTGCCGCTTGTGGCGGTGGCACAGTACAGCCATCCCAGCGCGGACGACTACCCTTATGCCGTGGCCACACACGAGGCCTGGCAGCAAACAGGCAGCGTGTTTGCCGTGCTGGGCGCGGCGGCACGCACGGTGGCCCAGCGGTATCAAACCTGGCAGGGGTCATTTTCTGCCATTTTTCTGTTTG
>CAMBHV010000159.1 GCA_945867255.1 uncultured Clostridia bacterium | reverse complement strand
TGTTCTTGGAACAAATCGCTACCCAATTTGAGCCAAAGCAGTGGAGACGATTCCTTGCAATGGAATACAGAGGGAAAAAATGTAAACTAATCGTGTGGTTGTGTATGCTTCGAATGAAAAAAACTCTCTATGCGCTGGTGTGTCTGGGGCGCATAAAGCGTATGGCAGATGAAAAAATATAGCTGATGGATTTGAAATGAGACAAACCGTTGAATAACAAGATAGAGAATATCCGCAAATGTTCCCGATGAACTGGCGCGGATAAGTTTTGCAAATGACAAGAGGAGAAACATGGAAACATGATTTATATAGAACTTATCGGTGGCTTAGGAAACCAGCTGTTCGTCTATGCTTTTGCCAGAGCGCAACAGATGGAGACAGGAGAACAGATTGTAATATGCGACTTTCGCGGCGAGGGGCAACGAAAAATCCGGGAAAGTGAGTATGCGATTGGCCCTTTGATTGCAGCGAATTGCGTCTTTCATGAATTTCAACGTGAAAAACAGGGGGATGGCATCTTAGCAAATGTTTTGGATCCGAGTCGGTATATTTTGTTTCGCCTGTCCTGCAAAATTTGGAATGTGAAAAATCGACACAAAGCCAATGGACCAAGAAAGACATACGAAATGGAAAAGGTGTTGCAGCCGCTGTGGAATAAGTTGGGCATCTGCTCTGTTCAGAATGGGTACATCCCTGTAGCCCGCTATGGGTGGCCCGACAAATTTGTTTGTCGGGGTTATTTTCAGAGCGCAGCGTTTTGGGGAAGGTATAAGGAACGTATTCGGGAAGAACTTTGTCGCCCGGATTTGATTAGACAAGAAAATCAGGCTTTGCTGCGGAAAATTCGCTCGTGTGAATCGGTTTGTCTGCATATTCGGCTCGGCGACTATGTGAGGGATCCGATTGTCAGAAAGCGGCATTATGTATGTGATATCAACTACTATAGGAAAGCAATCAAACGCGCCAAAGAGATTCTTCACGATCCCATTTTTTTCGTTTTTACTAACGAGAACAAAACGGTACAGCAGTTGGATCTTCTCACCGGTGAAAAATGGAATTTGGTTCCTGAGGGAAATACTGCGCTAGAAGATATGCAGTTGATGGCACAGTGCAAAAATCATATTATATCAAACTCAAGTTTTAGCTGGTGGGGTCAGTTTTTGAGCCCAAATTCAGAGAAAAAGGTGTTCGCGCCGGCGCGTTGGTATCGTATAGATGTGCCGACAGGCATCTACATGGAAGGCTGGGAAATCATTCCTGTGGAATCATTTCCTCTTTAATGGTGGAAGATAGAATGAGAACAAAAAGCGCATTAAAAAATATCGTGGTTTCATTCGGTGCATATGCATTGTTGATGATTCTTGGCTTGCTTGTACGACGAATGGTACTGTACAGTTTTGACGTCGAATTGGTTGGGTATGGAGGAATGTTGGGCAATCTTTTTTCATTGCTCGGCATAGCTAATCTAGGCGCCGACGGAATGTTCAATTATCGTATGTACAAAGCGTTTGCCGAAAGAAATGAAAAACGCATCGGCAAACTGCTTGGTATGTATAAAGTGATGTTCCAAATTTTAGGGTGTATTCTTACGGTCCTGTGCATTTTAATCTTTTTCCTGCTTCCAATCATTTTTGCCGGCAAGATAAGTCAATGGAACTATTTTCGATGGATGTTCGTCATACAAGCTTGCACAGCGATAAGCTCTTATTTTTTTTCCTACTGGAAAAGTTTGCTGATTGCAGGACAAAAAGAGTATAAAATCGTTGAAATAGAATCGGTAGTACAAGTCCTAGGCCTTTTTGCAAAGGCGGTCGTTTTGTGGACGACTAGAGACTATCTATTTTACCTTTTCTTAACGTTGGTATTTGGAATAGCGGGTATGATTTTCGTTGCGATATCTGCTCGGAAAACATACCCTAATATACAAGTACTCAAGGTAGAACATAGGGATTTCCTTGAAGAGGGAATTGTACGAGAAATACGAGATCTTTTTACAATTAAAGTTGCAAATGCGTTTAATTTAAACACGGACAACCTCATCATAGCATTTCTGATAGACGTAAAGACGACAGCATTATATACAAACTATGTTTTTGTTGGAAGTAATGTGTTGACTCTGTTAACAAAATTAACTTATCCGTTGACGGCGAGCATTGCAAATATGCTACACGAAGGGGAGAAAGAGAGGTCGTACCGTTTTTACAAGATGTATAATCTTGCATGTGGATATCTTGCTGCTATAATTTTTGTGTGCTTTAATGTCGTGTTTCAGCCGGCAATAACCGTCTTGTTTGGCAAACAGTTTTTACTGTCGCCGGGATTTGTTTTCATGTACTCTCTTGTGGGATATATTGCAATCAAAAATCAGGCAATCGGATCATTTCGCGGTGTATTTGGTGAATTCCAAGTGGAGAAGAATTATTCGATTATCAGTTTAATAACAAATTTTACTGTCTCTTTCGTCTTTGGAAAGTGGTGGGGAATGCCGGGAATTATTTTTGGTACTGTTTTAGCGAACTTGGAAATATGGCATTCTCGCTTCGTGGTTGTAGCTCGGACTTGCTTTAAACTACGAGTCTGGCAAGAGTGGATCAAAGAGGCATTGTTTTTTGTGATTGTATTAGTCGAATGGAGGATAGTAACACGCCTCACAGTTGCGGCTCCTTTCACCTGGAGAGGGATTATCGTTTGTGGCCTTGTAGGAGTGATGGTGACCACAGGGATAAATACAATCATTTTTTGCAGAACACAAGCATTTCATGATCTGATCAGAAAAGTGATAGGAATCACTAAGGCTAAAAAAGAAAACAGCTGAGATTAAAATGTAGGTAAAGGAGCAACCCATGATTCCTAAGATATCCATTCTTATTCCCGCCTATGAAGACGGAAAGCGTCTGGAGCGCCTGTTGAGATCTATTGAAGAGCAGACGGAAAAGGACTATCAGGTTATCATTTCAGACGATTCAGAGAGCGATGACTGCAAAAAGGTGGCCCAAAAATTTTCGAATCGTATGGCACTCACATATTTGCCGCATAAACGCGGGAAAACAGCGGCGGCCAATTGGAATAATCTGTTGAGATATGCACCAGGGAAAATTATCAAATTTATGCATCAAGATGACTGGTTTGCGGAACCAGAGTCATTGAAAAAGATGGTTGATCTGTTAGAAGAGAGTGGATGCTCATTTGCTTTTTCAGGATGGAAGCTTGTAAACGCATCGAATTATGTTTATGGATTTATCAGCCCTGAACAAGAACGAAACTTGCGGGAAAATATAGACAATCTTTTTTTGGGCAACTGCATTGGAGCTCCAAGTGATACGATTTTTTACAAAAATGAAGTGTTATTTGATGAAGAGATGCGCTGGGCAGTCGACATCGACTTTTATCTGCAGTACCTGCACTGTCGACCTGGTTTTGCGTTAACCAGAGAGCCGTTGGTGTGTATTGAACAGCACAACGGACAAGTTACCAAGCAAGTCCAAAATGATGATGCAATCAACCTCCGTGAGTTCGAAAAGATATTCCAGAAATATTCACTGGATAATGTAACGATGTTCTGCGAATACATGCTTAAAATAAGAATGCGGCGGCAGAAGTACATAACAATGAAAGATTTGCAAGGATGCAGAACGAATAAGGTTATCTCCTTATGGTTTAGGGAAAGAATCAACTATTATAAGTCTAGCATGAAAAAGCGTGTATTGAAAATATTCCATGGTAAGATTGGGTAAAAGGAAGGGGTGTTGCATTTGAAAAAAGCACTTATCACCGGTATCACCGGCCAAGACGGCAGCTATCTTGCCGAGTTTTTGCTTGAGAAAGGTTACGAAGTGCATGGCCTTTTGCGCCGCACCTCCACCTCTAATACCGAGCGCATCGACCATCTGATTGCCAAAAACAAAATCACTCTGCACTTGGGGGATATGGCGGACTCCAGCAGCATCATCCGTGTGGTGGCACTGGTACAGCCGGACGAGATCTATAACCTTGCGGCGCAGAGCCATGTGGCGCTGAGTTTCGACGCACCCGAATATGCCGGCGATGTGGACGCGCTGGGGGCGCTGCGTGTGCTGGAGGCGGTACGTATCCTGGGCCTCACTAAGACCTGCCGTGTTTACCAGGCCTCCACCAGCGAACTGTTCGGCAAGGTGGAGGAGGTGCCACAGAGTGAGACAACGCCCTTCCACCCTTACAGCCCCTATGCTGTCGCCAAGAAGTATGGTTTCTGGATTGTGCAGGAATATCTGGAGGCCTAC
>CAMBHV010000158.1 GCA_945867255.1 uncultured Clostridia bacterium | reverse complement strand
CCGTAAAGGGTTTTGCCTTTAAAATGGCGTGGCCAAGGCCCTTTGTTTCTTTCTGGCGCAGAAAGAAAATGTCGGCCAGGTTTGCAATGCCAAGGCACTGCTCCAGCATCTGGGCCTTGGCGGGGTTGCCTTCCAGGTTGCGCTCCAATTCGAACGCATGGTCGAAATGGTCTTCCATGATGGCTTTGCCGCGCCCGGTGATGATGAGGATCTCCTCGATGCCGGCAGCCACGGCCTCTTCCACAATGTACTGGATGGCGGGCTTGTCCACGATGGGCAGCATCTCTTTGGGCATGGCTTTGGTGGCGGGCAGCACGCGTGTGCCAAGGCCCGCCGCAGGGATGACGGCTTTGCGAATCTTCTGCATGACGTTACCTTCCTTTTCAATTCCTTATGCCCGCATACGCGGGGCGTTGTTGCAATGGTGTGGGCCGGCAGTTACAACAGAACGCCGTTGGAAAGCCCATAGTCGTTCATGGCGCTTAGCCCATAATAAGAGGCAAGGTTCATCAGGCGCTGCGGCCCAAGCCACAGGGCAAAGGCGTAGGTGAGCGCAAGATAAGCCACCAAGGCCAAAATAAGCGCAAGCACGCTGGTGCCGCCCGTGCGCATCAGCCGCACGGAATATTCCTGCCCGGAAAGGCCGCGGCTTTTTACAGCGCGGATCTTTTTCCCGGCGTGCCGGCGATACAAATACACGGCAAACATGGCAAACAGCACCTGAAATGCAAGGTTGGCAAAACTGCCCACGTAGGAAAGCGAGGAAAGCACCGAAGCGCTTACCACGTTGCCAAGCGGCAGCCCCAGCATTTGGAACAAAGACAAAAACCCGGGGATGCTGCACACCACGCTGGCGGCCAGGGCCAGTGCGGCCCAGCCGTACATTTTGCGGTATAAAAAGTATAAAGGTGCAAAGAAAAATGCCGAAAAACAAAAACCAAACTTGCGGCCCGTGGCGTCCATACGGCCAAACTGATACAGATAATAGGGGGTGCTTGGGCCAATGTACGCCTGCCATTCTGCGGCGGAAATGCCGTCGAATGCGGCGGGCTGTGCAGCGGTAAAACCGGGCTGCGGGCCCCAGCCGGGCTGTGCGTAACGCGGCTGGTTCCAGCCGCCGGCGCCATAGCCGGGCTGGCCGCCGCGGGCAGAAAGCGGGGTGCCGCAGTTTTCACAAAACAGAGCGCCGGGCTTGTTCTGCGTGCCGCATGCAGGGCACGCGCGCAGTGTGCCGGCTTCCGGTTGCGGGCCGTTTGGGCCGCCCTGGGCGCCGGGTTGTGGGCCGGGTTTATGGGGTGGCTGCCAGGTAAAACCTTCGGCGTGCTGCGCCTTGTGTACGCAGCCGCCGGCAGCCTGATAGCATGCGCGGTGATACGGGGTGCCGCATTCCGGGCACACCACGATGTCATCGCCGGGTGCAAACGGCTTGTGACACACGCTGCACTCGCAGCCGATATAGTCGTTCATCAAAACAGTGCCTCCTTTGGCATAGGCCCCGCGCCGGCGCGCCGAATTTTTGCGCGCAGCGCAGACGACAGGACATATAAATACCTATACTACACTATAACGCAAAAGGCACTAAAAAGCAAAAGATATTTCTGTGACAAAGCAGTGTGCCGTGGCACCGGTTTGGATGGGCACCGGCAAGGCGGCATTTCTGCGCATTGTCCGGCGCAGCGCACAAGGGGATGCAGCGCGGTTTTGAGAAATGGCAACCGCCCGATGCCTCGTTGGCCGTATGCACGGCAGGCCGCCCCGGCGCTGGTGCGGGAAGAAACCGGAAGGGGCCATGTACAGGTGTGCGGTTTGGCTGAAAACGTTGAAAACGGAAGTTTCCATGCGGGCCTAGGTGAATCACGGTGTCTTTTGGGGCTTATGCCGGGTTTCAGAACCACCGGCCAATATCCAAACGCGGATGTGCTGTGCCATACCTTTACAAGCAGGCTGCTGTTTTGGTATAATATTCGGGTGACAAAACCACTGGAATATGCGGGATACCGCTGGAAGCGAAGGAACGAGGAAACGTATGGTATTACTGGATGAAGTAAAGCGCCGTCTTTCGGAACTGCAGCCCGAAGTGACGGACCTGGCCGATGCCCTGGCCATTGAGCGCAGCAAACTGCGCCTGGAAGAACTGGAAAATAAAAGCGCAGACCCTGCCTTTTATGATGACGCCGCCAACTCCGGCAAGGTGTTTGCCGAGATGGGCGAAATTAAGGAAAAGCTGGAGAGCTACCGCCAGCTGCAGGAACTTTGCAGCGATGCGGAGACGCTTTTGGAGATGTGCGCCGAGGACGAGGCGGACGAAGCAATGGCCGAAGAGGCGCAGCAGACGGTGGACACCCTGGCGGAAAAAGTGGAAGAGATGCGCCTTGTAACGCTTTTGACGGGCGAGTACGATGCGAACAACGCCATCCTTACCTTCCACGCGGGCGCGGGCGGCACCGAAGCGCAGGATTGGGCCGAGATGCTGTTTCGCATGTACACGCGTTTTGGTGCGCGCCACGGCTGGAACGTAAAAACATTGGATTATCTGGACGGCGATGAGGCGGGGCTGAAAAGTGCCTCTATCCTGATCGAAGGGCACAACGCCTATGGCTTTTTGAAAAGCGAAAACGGCGTGCACCGGCTTGTGCGCGTTTCGCCGTTCGACGCGTCGGGCCGCCGCCACACCAGCTTTGCATCGCTGGAAGTGATGCCCGAAATGGATGACAAGATCACGGTGGAGATCCGCCCGGAAGATATTAAAATGGAAGTGTTCCGCTCGTCCGGCGCGGGCGGCCAGCACATCAACAAAACGTCTTCGGCCGTGCGATTGATCCACATCCCAACGGGCATCGTGGTAAGCTGCCAGAACGAGCGCAGCCAGTTCCAGAACCGTGATATGTGTATGAAGATGCTGGCGGCAAAGCTGTATCAGATCAAAGAGCGCGAGCATCTGGATAAAATCAGCGATATTAAGGGTGTGCAGAAAGAAATCGCATGGGGCAGCCAGATCCGCAGTTATGTGTTCATGCCCTACACCCTTGTAAAAGACCATCGCACCGGTTTTGAAAACGGCAATGTGGAGGCCGTGATGGACGGAGACCTGGACGGCTTTATCAACGCATATCTGAAAGCGGCCAGCAAGGGCGAGCTGGCAAAATGACAAGGCAAAGGCACGGGTGCGCCCGTGCCTTTTTGTGCGCGGCTGCACGGCCGGGGCAAACGAAGAGGAGATGAACTGCTATGCGTGCGCTGAAACGGGTGGCAAAGCTGCGGTTGCCGGAAAAAACGGTGGCTTTGCTGGTAGCCGCCGCCGTGGTGCTGATGCTGGTGCCGATGCTGGTGGTGGCAAGGTATAATGTGCCCTGTGCGGATGACTACCATTTCGGCGCGCCTACTTACCACGCGTGGCAGGCCACGCACTCGCTGGCCGCCGTGCTGCAGGCCGCGGGGGAGAAAGTGGCCGAGCGGTATATGAACTGGCAGGGCACGTACAGTGCCATGTTCCTGATGGCGCTGCAGCCGGCCGTGTTTGGCAACGGTTTTTATGCATTGGTGCCTTTTTTCACGTTGGGCGCTTTGGCGGCGGGCACATGCTTTTTCTGCCTTTGTGTATTTGCAAAGCTGCTTGGCACGGGGCGCGTGCGGGCGCTGTTGCTTGCCCTGGTGTGGCTTGGCATAGACACGCAGCTTTTGCCCAGTGCGGTGCAGGGCTTTTACTGGTACAACGGCGCCGTGTTTTACACCTTCTTTTTTGCGGTGCAGCTGTGTTTCTTTGGCCTGGTGGCAAGGTGCCTTGCCGCGCAGCATGCACCGCGGCGCCGCAGCGCGGCATGCGTGGCCGGGCTTTGTGTGCTGGGGCTGTTTCTGGGCGGCGGAAACCTGGTGACGGCCTTTGGCACGCTGCTGATATTGGCCTGTGTGCTGTGCCTGTTGGCACTGTGTAAAACCGGGCGCTGGCGGGTGCTGGTGCTGCCGTTTTTGTGCCTGGCGGCGGGGTTTGCCATAAATGTATGCGCCCCGGGCAACCGGGTGCGCCAGGCTGCGGAGGGCGGCACGCCGCTTTTCGCACCGCTTGCCGTGTGGCGGGCCATTCAGGAGGCGGCAGTGCAGTTTTGGAAGCCCCGTACCGTGCTGGTGGTGCTGGCGCTGGTGTTTCTGGCGCCTGTGCTGTGGAACGCCGCGGACGCCGCGAGCATCCGGTTTCGCTGGCCGCTGTTGTGTCTTGTGCTTACGGTCGGGCTGTATGGGGCACAGTTCTGCCCCTCCTGGGATGCGCTGATGCAG
>CAMBHV010000157.1 GCA_945867255.1 uncultured Clostridia bacterium | reverse complement strand
AGATTCAGAAAGCAACAGGTTATATTCGAGGTGGATGCAGCCCGCTTGGAATGAAAAAGGCCTATCCTACGGTGTTGGATACGGCAGCGCAGTCGCAGCCAACGATTTGTATCAGCGCAGGCCGTCCGGGGCTTCAGCTGGAAGCCGTTCCGCATGACATTGCCCGCCTTTGCGCCGGGACATTTGCGGATGTGATACAGCACGTGTAAAACTGTGTGACAGGCATATATAAAAACACCGAAAAAGGCATGCCGTAAAGGCGGTTTCTTGTGCCGTTTCCCAAAAATATGCCCCGGGCGCAAAAGGCATTGATTTCGCGCGAAAAAAAGGCTAGTATAAAAGAGAAGTACGAACCGGCGGGAGGTTTGCGCAATGCGGGATATTCGTTTGTGGGCGCAGGGGCATTGCAGGCCCAAGTGCGTGCAAAGATGTTGCGTGCATGTGCGCAGCCGGCATAAGGGCGAAGTGTAAACAAAAAGGCCATGGTGTATGCACACCGTGGCTTTTTCATTTTGTTTACGCAAGGCCGGCGCTCGCTGAAGGAAGGAAAGGAAGCGGAATATGAAAAAAGTTGCCATTATCATGGGTTCGGATTCAGACTGGTCCGTTGTAAAAGGCGCGGCACAGACACTGAAAGGCTATGGCATCCCGTTTGAAGCACACGTGCTTAGTGCACACCGTACCCCGGCTGAGGCGGCACAATTTTCGCGTACTGCTGAGGAAAAGGGCTTTGGTGTTTTGATTGCTGCTGCGGGAATGGCTGCACATTTGGCGGGGGCCGTTGCGGCGAACACAACGTTGCCGGTGATTGGTATCCCGGTAAAAGGCGGCGCTGCAGATGGCTTGGATGCACTTCTTGCCACCGTGCAGATGCCCACCGGTATTCCTGTGGCGACAGTTGCTTTGAACGGAGCGAAAAACGCTGCCGTGCTGGCCGCACAGATCTTGGCGCTGGAAGATCCGGCGCTTGCTGCTGCTTTGAAAAACGAGAGAGAAGCGATGAAACAGGCCATCGCCAAAAAGGATGCCGCTTTGCAAAAAGAATTGGAGACATTATAAGGGCTGCAGATACAGGCGAGGCTTGTGACGAGAGAGGGAAAGTAAAATGGAAAAAAGGGAGCAGTTATACGAAGGAAAGGCTAAAAAAGTGTTTGCCACAGATGATCCGGCACTTGTCATTGTGGATTACAAAGATGATGCAACTGCCGGGGACGGCGCGAAGCGGGGAACAATTCGCGGAAAAGGCGTGGTAAACAATAAGCTATCTAACCATTTCATGCGTCTTCTGGAAAAAAACGGGGTGCCTACACATTTTGAAAAAGAGCTTTCTGAACGTGAAACGCTGGTGAAAAAGGTGGAAATTGTGCCGCTGGAAGTGATTGTGCGAAATGTGGCGGCAGGCAGTTTTTCAAAGCGCCTGGGTGTGGAAGAAGGCCAGGTGCTGAAATGCCCTACCATCGAGTTCAGCTACAAAAATGATGCGCTGCATGACCCGCTGTTTAATCGATATCATGCTGTGGCGCTGGGCGTCACCACCTTTGAAGAAATTGATACCATCATCAGTATGGCGTTCCGTGTGAACGATGTCCTGCGCGAGTATCTTCTGGAACATGGCATCCGCCTGATTGATTTTAAGCTGGAATTCGGCCGCCTTGCCGATGGGAGCATCGTTTTGGCAGATGAGATCAGTCCGGACACCTGCCGCCTTTGGGACGCAAAAACGAACGCGCATCTGGATAAAGACCTGTTCCGCCGGGATCTGGGCGGCGAAGAAGAGGCATATGCGGAAGTGATGGCCCGGCTCTTGGGCTGAAATCATCTTAAATGGAAAGGGAACTGAGATGAAGGAACATTTCGATGAAAAACTGCACGAAGAGTGTGGTGTGTTCGGCATGTATGACCGTGATGGTCATGATGTAGTCGCTACGGCTTATTATGCGCTGTACGCTTTGCAGCATCGTGGACAGGAAAGCTGCGGTATTGCCGTAAACGACAGCGGCGTTATTTATAAACGCCGTGAGCTTGGGCTTGTAAATGAAGTGTTTACCAAAGATGTGCTGGATGCCATGCCGCGCGGGCAGATGTGTATCGGTCATTGTCGATATGCTACGACCGGTACGCGGCTGAGGGCTAATGCACAACCGTTTGTGATCCGCCATGTAAAAGGCCCCATGGCAATTGCACACAACGGTAACCTGACCAATTCTGCCGAGCTGCGCGAACAGTTCGAACTGGCGGGAGGGATTTTTCAGTCCACTTCTGATACAGAAGTAATTGCCTACACCATTACAAAAGAGCGACTCAGTTCCGGCAGCATCGAGCAGGCGGTGGAGCAGGCGATGAATAAGCTGCAGGGTGCGTATTCTCTTGTTGTGATGAGTCCGCGCAAGCTGATCGCCACGCGAGATCCTTACGGATACCGGCCGCTATGTATTGGCAAAATCGGAAACAGTGATGTAATTGCCAGTGAAAGCTGCGCCATCCTTGCGGCGGGCGGCGAATTTGTGCGCGATGTAGAGCCGGGCGAGATCGTTATGTTTGATGAATCCGGCATGCACAGCATCAAAACACACTGTGGTGGAAAAACCGGCCTTTGTGTGTTTGAATTTGTATATTTTGCCCGCCCGGATTCTGTCATTGATGGGGCAAGTGTGCACCGTGCGCGCCGGCGTGCAGGTGCGTTTCTGGCGCTGGAGCATCCGGTACAGGCGGATGTGGTGATCGGCGTACCGGATTCCGGACTGGATGCAGCGCTTGGGTATTCACAGCAAAGCGGCATTCCGTATGGCATCGGCTTCTTGAAAAATAAATATATCGGGCGCACATTCATTCAGCCTTCTCAGAAATTGCGCGAAAACACGGTGCGTATCAAACTGAACCCTATTGCAGATACGGTGGCAGGCAAACGGGTGGTGCTTGTGGATGATTCCATTGTGCGTGGAACGACCTCGAAACAAATCGTGCAGCTGCTGCGCGAAGCAGGTGCCAAAGAGGTGCATTTCCGCTCTTCTGCGCCGAAATTCCTGTATCCCTGCTATTTCGGAACGGATATCGACAGCCGTAAAAATCTGATTGCGGCAAATCATTCTACACAGGAGATCGCCCAGATGATCGGTGTCGATAGCTTGGGCTTCTTAAGTGTGGAAGGCGTAAAACAAATTGCTGAAAACTGTCACTGCGATTTCTGCACAGGCTGCTTCACAGGGGAATATCCTTCCGCACCACCGCAGAATCCGCAGAAATCGAAATTTGAAAACAAAATAGGAGAGCCGGTCGATTGAGGCCTTCCGGCAGAAAGGATGCAAAACATGGAAAAAAGTTTTTCGGAAAGCTATAAAGCAGCCGGTGTGGACATCACTGCCGGATACGCTGCAGTAGAACTGATGAAACAGCATGTGGCGCGCACAATGACACCGGGCGCAATTGGAGGCTTGGGTGGCTTTGGCGGCCTGTTCGAGCTGGACATGACAGGCCTTACGCATCCGGTGCTGGTATCTGGCACGGACGGCGTGGGCACCAAGTTAAAGCTGGCGTTCCTGATGGATAAACATGACACGGTAGGCATTGATTGCGTTGCCATGTGCGTGAATGACATCATCACTTGTGGCGCAAAGCCGCTGGTATTTCTGGATTACATTGCCTGCGGTAAGAATGTGCCGGAAAAAATAGCATCTATCGTATCTGGCGTGGCCGAGGGGTGCGTTCAGGCGGGCGCTGCCCTGGTGGGCGGTGAAACGGCTGAAATGCCCGGCTTCTACCCGGCAAATGAGTACGACTTGGCAGGCTTTTCCGTGGGTGTTGTGGAAAAATCGAAGATTATTGACAACACCAGCATGCGCCCGGGCGATGCCATTCTGGCATTGCCTTCTTCCGGCGTGCATTCCAACGGCTTTTCGCTGGTGCGCAAGGTGTTCGACCTGGATGAAAAGTCCGTTCAGCACCATGAGGCAGAATTAGGCACCACACTGGGTGAAGCGCTTTTGGCGCCCACACGAATTTATGTAAAGCCCGTGCTGGCACTGATGGAAACGGTGCCTGTGCGTGCCATCAGCCACATTACGGGTGGCGGTTTTTATGAGAACATTCCCCGCGCTTTGGCAGACGGCTGCGTAGCGCGCATTGAAAAGGCAAAGCTTCGCACGCCCGCTATTTTTGATCTGATCCGTAAGACGGGCGACATTTCTGAACATGATATGTATAACACCTTCAATATGGGTGTGGGCTTGGCGGTAGTAGTGCAGGCCGAATATGCGGATGAGGCGTTGCGTGTACTGAAAGCGCATGGCGAAGATGC
>CAMBHV010000156.1 GCA_945867255.1 uncultured Clostridia bacterium | reverse complement strand
CACCTGCACATTCATGCCATGCGCCGCCTGCGCAATGTATTCACACAGGCCATCATATGTAAGCGTACCGTAAATATCCGGTTCACGCACACCCAGCATGTTGATGTTAGGCCCATTGATGATCAAGAACTTCATAAAATGCCTCCTTTGCGGCGGCCACCACCGCCTCGAAGCTGCCGGAATTTTCCACCCTTGCATGACAAGCGGCCTCATACAGAGGCCTGCGCACGGCAAACTGTGCCTGCAACGCATCGCGCGTGGCGCTTAAAGGCCGCCCGCCGCCTGGCTTCAGAAGATGCAGAGGCCTGTCGATGTACAACACCACGTAATTCTCCCGCAGCGCACGCACGTTTTCTTCCCGCAAGACAACGCCGCCGCCCGTGGCCAGCACGGCGCCGCCACGTTTGGCAAGGTCCGCCGTAACGGCGGCCTCCATGTCGCGGAATGGCGCTTCATTCCCCGGCTGCAGCAATTGCGGGATGGGCTTGCCTGCGCGCCGCACAAGCTCTGCGTCCGCGTCGATGAACGGCTTGCCCAGCGCCTTGGCCAGTGCCTTGCCGATGCCCGTTTTTCCGCATGAGGGCATGCCCACCAGCGCAACACCTGCTTTTTGCCGCAGGATATTGCGGTATATCTCGAACACACGCTGCTGTGCCACCGGCTGGCCCATAAAGTGTTCCACCGCGTATTTTGCTTGTGCCACCAGCATCAGCAGGCCGCCCGCGCACGGCACGCCGCGTGCCTCGGCCTGCTGCACAAGGCGCGTGCGCAAAGGGTTGTACACCACGTCGAACACGGCCTCCAGCGCCGGAAAGGTGCCGGGTGCTTCGAGGTCTAAAAGGCAGGTACCATTGTTCGGGTACATCCCCGCAGGTGAGGCATTGATGATCACATTCACGTCGCTGCGTGCAGCCGCCTGGGCATAACTCAGCGCACCCGGCTTTTCACTTCGCGAGGCGCACAACACACTGGCCGCCCCCTGGGCCTCACACACGGCGCGCACCGTGCGCTGTGTGGCTCCTGTGCCCAAAATAAGCACCGTTTTTCCTGCGAGACAAACGCCGCTTTGCCGTACAAGAAGAGAGAATCCGTCAAAATCCGTATTATAGCCAAACAGCCTTCCACCGCGGTTCACCACCGTGTTGACAGCGCCAATGGCCTGCGCCTGCGCGCTTACTTCATCACAGCAGGCAAGCGCCAGCGCCTTATAAGGGATCGTGACGTTCACCGCCCGAAAATGCCGCGCCTGAAAAAATGCGCGGGCCGCCTGTTCGTCTTTCAGCTCTTTCAGTTCATATCGATAGCTGCCAAGCGCTTCGTGCACAGGCTTTGAAAAGCTGTGCCCCAGTGTTTTGCCGATCAGCCCGTAGTCCACTTTTCATCCACCTGCCAGTTTTTTCCAAAATGCTGGGCACACAAGTCCGCCAGCGCCAGGGCTGTGGCTGCATCCTGCACCGCACGGGCCCGATGGGCAATACATGGGTCATGCCTGCCCTGAATCAATAGCGTGGCATCACGCTTTTCAGCCCAGTCCACCGTCTGCTGCACTTTATAAATACTGGCCGTAGGCTTCACGGCCGTGCGGAACACCAGCGGCATACCGTTTGTGATACCGCCGTTTACCCCGCCATTATGATTTGTGGCGGAAACCACCTGTCCTGCGCGCATGCGAAGCGCATCGTTTGTCTGGCTGCCACGCAGCCCTGCCATGGCAAAACCCGCCCCAAATTCCACGCCTTTGATCGCAGGAATACTGAACAAAATGCTTGCCAGCGTGCTTTCCACACTGCCAAAAAAAGGTTCGCCCAACCCACCGGGCAGCCCCAACACAGCCGTTTCCAGCACGCCGCCCACGCTGTCGCCCTCTGCCGCAGCGGCTTCAATGGCCGCCTGCATGGCTTTGGCCTTTACACTGGATATGGCAGGAAACGAAACGGCTCCCAGTGCACGCAGCTGTCGCGCCAGCGCATCCCGCCCGGTGGCCAGCGGTTCATCCTCCACACCGGCGCACTGCGCCAGGTGCGTACCAATTACCACGCCCTTGTTCTCCAGCATATTTTTCAAAATGGCACACGCCGCCACAAAGGGGGCTGTCAGGCGGCCGGAAAAATGCCCGCCGCCGCGCGCGTCCTGAAACCCGCGGTATTTCAAATGCGCAGTCCAATCCGCGTGGCCGGGGCGCAGAAGATCCTGCGTCTTTTCATAGTCCGTACTTCTGGTATTGGTATTTTCCACCACCAACGTTATGGCTGTGCCGGTAGTAAACCCTTTATATACGCCGGAAAGGAAGTGCACTTCATCCGGCTCTGTACGCTTCGTGCTAAGTTTTCCCGCCGCACGCCGCTTGTTCATTTCGCGCGCAATGTACGCCGTATCCACGGGGATACCGGCGGCAAGGCCCGAAAGCGTGGCGCCCACAGCGGGGCCATGGCTTTCGCCGAAGATGGAAAGTGAAATGGCGCCTGCGTATGTATCGTTCATCCGATGCCCTCCCCGATCATAGCCCGCAGCTCGTGCAGTGGCGTTTTCTCCAGCCGGTAACTGCCCGCCTGCTTCACCTTTACCAGCGTGATTGTTCCGGAAGCGGCTTTTTTATCATGCACAAGATGCGAATAGATCTCGTCTCCGTCATAGCGGATCCGTACGGGCAAGCCCAGCGCTTTATATACGGCGCGCACACGCGTGCGCAGCGCGCGGCTTTCCAGCATGGGCAGCGTGCCCAACGCCACGCATTCGCCATGAAACAGCTGATGGCGTGCAAGCCCTCGGCTGGCTTCAATGGCATGGCCGATCGTGTGCCCGAAATTCAGTGCCGCGCGGCAGCCGTGCTCGTGCTCATCCTGTTCCACGATCGTCTTTTTCACCATCAGGCTCCGGTACAGGATCTCCTCCATGTTTTGCTCGATATCGCCCTTTTCAAACAGCTCAAACAAAGCCGCGTCGCCAATCAGGCCGGCTTTTACTGCTTCGGCCAGGCCGTTCGATACGTGGCGCGGCGGCAAAGTAGACAGGGTGTCAGGGTCTGCCACCACAAGGCGCGGCTGGTAAAATGCACCCACGATATTTTTTGTGCCTGCAAGATTAACCGCGGTTTTGCCGCCGATGGAAGAATCCACCTGTGCAAGTGAGGTAGTGGGGCAGTTGATAAAATCGATACCGCGCATGTAACACGCCGCTGCAAACCCCGCGGCATCTCCCACTACGCCCCCGCCCAATGCCAGCACGGCGTCTGCGCGGGAAAACCCATGTTCCAGCATGGTGGCGCATAGATATTCGATAGTGGCAAAGCTTTTGGTGCCCTCTCCCTGTTCCAGCACCACAGGTACCCCATGTGCACATTGGGCCAACACAGTGGCAAGATATTGCTGCGGCACGCCGGTGTCTGTTACCACCAATACGCTGCGATCTAGGTTCACAAGCTGCCCCACACGGCCCAGTGCACCACGGCGCAGAATGATGTCGTAGCTGCGCGGCCCCAGCCGCATTGTCAGTTTCATACCTGTTCCTCCTTTTCCCGGCCACGGCGATATACCCCCAGCACGCGCACCGTGCGGCACACGGCAGAAAGCTTTTCCAGCAAAGCGCAGGCCGCCGGGCCCGAGCAATCGCCCACCAGTTCGGCATAGAAATAGTATTCCCAGGCCACATGCGGCATGGGCCTGCTCTTGATGCACTCCAAGTTAAAGACTTCCTCTCCGATCACACTCATGACGCGCGCCAAAGCCCCCGCCTTCTCGTCTACCGTAAACAGAAGGCTGAACCGGTTGCCTTTTGCGCGCGGTGTTTTCCCTATCACGATGAATCGCGTGGTATTGTCATCACTGCCATTGATGTTTTCTGCCAGCACGCAAAGGCCATATAGCTCGGCCGTTTGCCTTGAGGCGATAGCCGCCAGCGTTTTATCGCCCGTTTGCGCCACTTCCTGCGCAGCAAGGGCTGTATTTGCCGCCTGGCGTTGCTCCAACCGCATCCTTTTTAAAAAGCCCGCGCACTGATGCAAAGCCTGCGGGTGCGAAAGCACTGTTTTTACATCGCTGAGCCCCGCGCCGGGCACGCCCAGAAGATTTTGCCCTACAGGCAAATCATACACATCACATACACACAAATTGGGATGAAAAAAGCACAAATCCAGCACTTCAGACACATCACCCGCACTGCTGTTTTCAAACGGCAGCACACCGTATTCCGCATCACCGTTCTCCACAGTCTCAAACACATCTGCCCATGCCGGAAACCCCACTGCCCGTGCATGCGGGAACAACTTGCACAGCGCAATGTGGCTGAACGCGCCCTCCAC
>CAMBHV010000155.1 GCA_945867255.1 uncultured Clostridia bacterium | reverse complement strand
CTGCGCGCGAGGCATATCTGGCGCAGTTTTCTTCGTGCAACACCCAAACACTGGTTGGCTTTTGTGTTCTGGGCGGTGTGTTTAGCGAAGGCATCGACCTTGCCGGCACCGCCCTGATCGGCTGTATCATCGTAGGCGTAGGATTGCCGCAGATAGGCCCTGAGCAGGATGCGCTACGCGATTATTATGAAGCTGTGCGCAATAACGGCTTTGCCTATGCGTATCAATACCCCGGTATGAACAAAGTATTGCAGGCGGCCGGGCGCGTAATACGCACCCCGAACGACCGAGGCCTTGTTTTATTGATTGATTCACGCTATACGCGTGCAGAATATCATCGTTTGATGCCCTTACATTGGAGCCATCTGCGCTTCGTTTCTCATCCGCAGCAGGCAAATGATCTGATCAAGGCATTCTGGAATGATGAAAAAAAGGAGGATGAACATACATGACCCATGTGCTGATTGGCGTACCCGTGCGGCAGGAAGACAAGCCTCTCTGGGAAAACATGCCCGGATGCGAATTCCGATATGATGAGGCACTGAGCGAAGAGAATCTCGCTTGGGCGGACGTGATTTTCGGCGCTGTGCCAGGCAAGAAACTTTCGCTTTGCACCCAACTCAAATGGCTGCAATATCCTTTTGCGGGCGTAGAACGTTACTGCCTGCGTAATGATATCACGTTCCCGGCCCACGTTACACTCACTAATGCCACCGGCGCTTTTGGCCCATGTATTGCTGAATATGTTCTGGCCGCTGTTCTTGGCCTTTATAATAAGTTTCCACAATACCGCGATATGCAGCGCGCGGGCGGTTTTTCCGATCTTGGTATGCCTCTGAGCCTTTATGGTGACACTGTTCTTGTAGTAGGCGCCGGGAATATTGGCACAGCTTTTGCACGACTAACAAGGCCCTTCGGCTGCCGCAATATTGCCGTACGTCGGCGAAAAGCCCCGCTGGGCGAACCATTTGACGAAACCTATACCCTGCGTGAACTGCCAGCTCTGCTTCCGCAGGCTGATGTGGTTCTTTGTGCGTTGCCGTCCACCCGCGAGACGCAGCATGTAATGGGTGCTGAACAGTTCGCCCTGATGAAAAAAGCTTCTGTGTTTATCAACGTAGGACGTGGCAGCGCTGTCGATACCGATGCGCTTGCCGCCGCACTGCGTGCCGGGCGGCCGGGGGCAGCCGCATTGGATGTAACACAGCCGGAACCGCTTCCGGCAGACCACCCGTTGCGTCAATGCCCCACCGCGTTCATTACACCTCATATTGCAGGCATCAGCTTTGGGCATCGCCCCGAGGTAACAGATTTTGTAATGAACTTGTTTGCGCGCAACTTGCAGCGTTTTCTTGCTGGTCAGCCCCTGAGAAACGAAGTAGACACCATGCTGGGATATACCAAAAAAGACACCTGAAAAGAAGACAGGCAGCCGCCAACATTCTATTTATATTTTCTTCTTTTGCAGGATACCGCCAGAGATATGCCCTGACTGGAAAACATAAAGCGGCAGCTTCATGAAGCTGCCGCTTTTTCATATCTTGCTTTTCAGTTTCACCGCATCAACCCCCGCCACACTGCGTTTTTTCGGGCTGGCTTTCCTGATTTATCGCTTTAGTCCTTGATACATCTTCGCAGGATGGTATACGGCGGCAAAGGTTCTTTGCATGGAACGCGCACTGTCATTTTGGGATGCGGCGCTGCTTCGATACGCATCCCGTCCCCATCTTCCAGCCAGGCAGGTGTAAAGCACATTACGCTGCCCTGAGGTGTAAGCGCCTCCAGCGATGCACCCGCGCAAAACTTTCCGCGCTGCTGGCATGTGAGTACACCATTCTGCCACTCTTGTACCACAGCAGCCACTTCATACGTTTTCTCATAACCGCCAAATACAACGTCCTGTGCGGCAGGCCCCCCCTGCAGAAACCCCGTGGAATAGGTTCGATGTGAAGTTTTGGCAAGTTCCTTCATCACTTCATCTGGGCAGATATATGTTTTCGGGTCTTGCAGGCACACATCCAAAGCCTTTCGATAAGCTGCTGCCGTACTGGCTGCATAGTAAAAGGTTTTGGCCCTGCCCTCTATTTTCAGGCTGCTCACACCCGCCTGCACCAGCTGCCCAAGAAGCGGCGCCGCGCACAGATCGTTTGCATTTAAAATGTAACTGCCATTTTCATCTTCTGCCACATCAAAGCAGCGGGCAGCAAATTTCGCGCCGCGCGCCGCCAGTTCCTGGGCACTGGGCGCATCCACGGTTTGCCACTTCCAGCGGCACGGCTGGGTGCATGCGCCACGATTTGCATCACGCGCAGTAAAATAGTTCGACAAAAGGCACCGTCCAGAAAACGACATGCACACTGCGCCATGCACAAACACTTCCAGTTCCAGCTCCGGTGGGGTGTTGGCGCGAATTTGGGCAATATCCTGAATAGAAAGTTCTCGAGCCAGCACCACCCGCTTTGCACCTAGTTCATAGGCAAAGCACGCGGCGCCCCAGTTTGCCACACCGGCTTGTGTAGATACATGTACAGGTATTTCTGGCGCATATCGCCGCACACAACGCAACACGCCCCAATCTGCCACAATAAATGCATCCACTCCTGCCTGCTTCGCCCGGGTCAGAAAGGCTGGCAGTTCCGATAATTCTTCATTTGTAGGCACCGTGTTCAGTGTAAGGTACATTTTTTTGCCATGTGCATGTGCAAAAGCTACACCTTCGGCCAATGCCTGTGGCGTAAAATTTTTCGGTGCGCTGCGCATACCAAAGCTTTCGCCTGCGGCGTACACGGCATCTGCCCCATACAAAACAGCAAATTTTAATCGTTCTAAATCTCCCGCTGGGCACAATAGTTCCACTTGCTGCAAACTGCATCTTCCCTTCAAAATAGCCGCGCCGCTCTTTGCTGAGCAGCGCGGCCGCATTTTGTGTGTTCTTAACCCGGGAATATCCCGTTATCCTTCAGCTGTTGCACCTGCGCTTCATGCGCCTCGGCAGTCTGATTGAAATAATAGTTTCCATTGACATCCGTCACAAAGAAATAATACCCGTTGCCATAATACTGGCTTTCTGCATATTTAGTGGTATTCAACAGCGCATCCAGCCCAGGGTTTGAGATGGGCCCCACAGGCAATCCCTCGCGGGAATAAGTGTCGTAGCCGTCAATCACTTCCTGCGGAATATTCTCCCAGCCGCCCAGCACCTTGGCTACGGTGTTGTTCAAATAGTTGTTATCGTTGTCATTCTGGATATAGCTGGAGGTATTGCTCTCCAGGCGCGGCACAGGCGAACCCTCCGCCATACGGTTCATAAAAATGGCCGCAACGTCCGCCTGATGCTCGGCGCCACCGGCCTCCTCCTGCACCAGAGAGGCAAGAGTGATATACTGAGTCAGGGTGAAGCCCATGGCGTCAGCTTTGCCCTGCAAATCGTTTTCCAGATACTTGGTATTGAATTCCTGATAGATGCGGGCCACCATGTTGTAAACATCGTCACCCACGAAGAAATCGTACGTATCCGGGAAAAGATATCCTTCGCTCTTCATGAACTGGGCGGGGTCCTCATCGCGGTGCGCCCAAAATTCGAACTGGCTGAAATCGGCATTGTTGGCCACATCCAAAAATTCTTCCGCTGTGCACAGGCCGGCTTCCTCCATACGCGCCGCAAACTGCGTGGCCGTGATGCCCTCCGGGAAAGTGACACGCACCGTTTCGCGGTCGTCCTGCGTCTGCTGCAGCGTCTCGATGATCTCATCGTAGCTCATGGAGCTGGACAGTTCAAATGTTCCATATTGCAAGGTATCCGCCACGCCCTCCTGCTTGACATAAAAGCGGAATATCTGGGCCGAACGAATAACGCCCTGTTCCTGCAACACCTTTCCGATTGTCAGAGGGCCAGAGCCCTGCTCGATCGTAACCGTGGCGCTGTAACTGTTTTTCCCGCGGTTACCGTTGATTTCGTTAAAATACCAGCTGATTGCAAAGCTTGCAGCCGCCACCAGCACAAGGAATGTAACAATCACTGCCACAAGGCAACCAGGGCCCTTACGTTTTTTCTTTTTACTTCTTTTCCCCTTGGCCGGCATGGCATCCTCTTCCTCGTCATCGGGCTCTTTTTCCTGTATCTGCCGGCCCTGCTGCGCAGGGCCAGCCTCGTGTCCCGGTTTTGGTTCTTCACTTTGCGCCGGCTGCACCTCAGCCTCTTCAGCTCTTCCAATGCTCTTCCCGGCAGACGTCTGGGTTTCCATTTTTGCCTTGTACGCCTGCATCGCCTGCTGCTGAGCGGGGGTCAAACGTGCAAGGTGCTGGCGCACCTCTGCGATCTTATCTGCATATTTTTCTTTTTCC
>CAMBHV010000154.1 GCA_945867255.1 uncultured Clostridia bacterium | reverse complement strand
CAGCGCGGCACTGTTGTGATTCCCAAATCCACACACAAAGAGCGCATGAAAGAAAACCTGAATATCTTTGATTTCGTATTGGACGAAACGGACATGAAACGAATTTCGGAATTGGACAAAAAGCAAAGTTCGTTCTTTTCTCATAGCGACCCGTCAATGGTTGAATGGTTTGCCCAAATGGTTGAGGAACGAAAAGCAAAACGGTAATCTCGATACCGCAGCAAATCGCACCAAGCCGGCAAACGCGCAACGGAAACCTCATAAATATTGGCAGAATTGGGTGGCATACAAAAATTTTATAACCCTTCCTTTCATACAGTTTGGCACGGCATGCATGGGATGCATGTTTGTGCCCACCGGGTAAAACAGCCACCGCACTGATGCATTTTCACCGTATCGGCAAAATGTATAAGGCGCCTGCACAGTGCAGCAAGTACATGGCAGGTTCTGGCGTTTGCCCTTGGTGCAGGCCACGGCGGGCAGCCCCCTCACGAAAAGCCGGCAGCAACGATGCGCTTCGTTCTAAAACGCCCTGTTAAATGCCGGTGCCTCCTGCGCTTTTCGCCTTTTACACAAAACTATAATTTCAGCGAGATCACGTGCTTACATCAACCACGAAAACGCCCCGCACCGGCAGCCCAGCAAGAAATGCGGAAAGTTCCGCCACACACATTGCTTGCACCGCAACCAGTAAACCGGGCACTGCCATGCCGGGCTTAATTTTGCCAGTTGCAACGTTTTATTCGTCTTTTGCCTCGCACAAGGCCCAAAGTTCAGGGGGGCTTTTGCCATGGCAGCGGACTGATACCACTCAAGCGTACCACAAAAAATACCGCCGAAAAGTGTTTCACGGCCGCCTGCTGCCCTGCCAGCGCGGCTGTTGAGGGAGGCTCCCCGGCCACGCTTGGCACTTTCTTTTGACTTGTCAACATGTGGGCTTTTCCCGCACAGTAACTCTGGCCCGCCCAAATGTCACCTTTTGCTTTCTGGCGGGCCCGCCCTGCCTGCGGGCCACCGCAAGCGGGGCTTTTTGCATGCTTTTTTGCGCCGCGCGGCCCTTATCCGCACCCCGCACACCGCGTATCCATCCTGCACACCGCGCAGGCTTCCCGCACACGGCAAAGCGCCCGGGGCCGGGCCCCGGGCGCTTTGCTTCCATATTTCACTCAGTGGTGCGCGGGGTGCTGCGCACTGTGGCAGTGCCCGGCGCAGCCGCCGCAGCCGCCACCGCAGCTGCAGCCGCACCCGCCGCCCTTTGCACGCCTGCGTACGCCGCTTAGCACAATGGCTGCAAACGCGCCGAACACCACAATCGCCACCAGAATGGTGGGCAGGTTCCATGTCATGGCAGTTTCCTCCGTTCAGGCGCCTGCCGTGCCGCGGTGCGCGGGCACAGCGCCTTTTTGATAGTTTGCGTCGTTCCGGGCGGGGCGCACAAGCAGGTACACAAGGCCTGCCAGCACCACAAGCGCGGCCACGCTGCCCGCGCCGAAGGCCACCTGCCCCGAAACAAGGCCGCCCAGCTGATACACCATCAGCGACACCGCATAAGCGAATGCGCACATGTAGCCAATGGCGGCCAGCGTCCACTTTGCGTTGTTCATCTCGCGCTTGATGGCGCCCATGGCGGCAAAGCAGGGCGCACACAGCAGGTTGAACACCATGAAGCTGTACGCGGCAAGCTGCGTGTAATGCGCCGCAACAGCCGCCCAAAGGCTGGGGTCGTCCTCTGTCACTTCCGCGCCCAGGTGGAACAGCACGCCGAATGTGTTCACCACGTTTTCCTTTGCAATGAGCCCGGTGAACACCGCCACGGCGGACTGCCAGTCGCCAAAGCCAAGCGGCGCGAACACAAAGGCAATGGCGCCGCCGATGGACGCCAGCAGGCTGGTGTTGTTATCCTCCACCATGCCGAACACGCCGTTTGTAAAGCCAAAGCCCTGTAAAAACCACAGCACGATGGACGACGCCAGAATGACGGTGCCCGCGCGCTTGATGAAGCTGAACCCGCGCTCCCACGTGGCGCGCAGCACATTTTTGGCGCTTGGCGCGTGATAGGCCGGCAGCTCCATTACAAAGGGCGCGGGCTCGCCGGCAAAGGCGCGCATCTTTTTCAGCATGATGCCGCTGACGATGATGGCCGCCACGCCGATGAAATAGGCGCTTACGGCCACCAGGCCGCTGCCGCCGAACAGCGCGCCCGCAAACAGGCCCACAATGGGCATTTTGGCGCCGCACGGCACAAAGCAGGTGGTCATGATGGTCATTTTGCGATCGCGGTCGTTTTCAATGGTGCGCGAGGCCATTACGCCCGGCACCCCGCAGCCGGAACCGATCAGCATGGGGATAAAACTTTTGCCCGAAAGGCCGAATTTGCGGAAGATGCGGTCCATAATAAACGCGATGCGGGCCATGTAGCCCACGTCTTCCAGCACGGAAAGCATCAAAAACAGCACCAGCATCTGCGGCACAAAGCCCAGCACGGCGCCCACGCCGCCCACGATGCCGTCCACCACAAGGCCCTGCAGCCATGGCGCAACGCCCCAGCCCTCCAGCACGGCGGCCGTGGTGCCCTGCAGCCATTCGGCGCCGAACACATCGTTGGTCCAATCTGTCAAAAAGCTGCCGAAGGGGCCCATGGCAATCCAGTATACAAGCCACATCACCACAACGAAAATGGGCAGCGCCAGCACGCGGTTTGTGACGATGCGGTCGATCTTATCCGAAACGGACAAACTGTGCTGCGCCGCCTTTTTCTTCACACACCGGTCCACCACTTTGCTGATATAGGCGTAGCGCTGGTTTGTGATGATGCTTTCGGCGTCGTCGTCCATTTCCTTTTCACAGTCTTCGATATGCGCCTCCAGGTGCTTTGTCAGCGCGGGGCCAAGCTGCAGCTGCGCGGCCACTTTTTCGTCGCGTTCAAACACTTTGATGGCGTACCAGCGCAAGGTTTGCGCGTCCACCTTGTCGGAGATGGATTCTTCAATATGGGCGATGGCATGTTCCACGCAGCCGGTGAACACATGCGGGTGTTCGCCCGCGGCGCCGGCACGGGCGGCCTCCAGGGCCTTTTCGGCCGCGGCCATGCTGCCCTCGCCTTTCAGCGCGCTCATCTCCACCACGGCGCAGCCCAGCTCCGCGCCCAGCTTTTCCAGGCTGATGGCGTCGCCGTTTTTACGCACAAGGTCTATCATGTTCACGGCCACCACCACGGGGATGCCAAGCTCGATCAGCTGCGTGGTGAGGTACAAATTGCGCTCGATGTTGGTGCCGTCGATGATGTTCAGCACGACGTCCGGCTTTTCGTTTACAAGGTAGCTGCGGGCCACCACTTCTTCCAGCGTGTACGGGCTGAGCGAGTAGATGCCGGGAAGGTCCTGAATGATGACATCTTTGTGCCCTTTCAGCCGCCCCTCTTTCTTTTCCACGGTAACACCCGGCCAGTTGCCCACATACTGGCTGGAACCCGTGAGGTTGTTGAACAATGTGGTTTTGCCGCAGTTCGGGTTGCCGGCAAGCGCGATGGTAATGCTCATGCTTTCACTCCTCCAAATATCATGCTGTGGCGCGCCCTCTTGGTTAGTTTAAGCTAACCAAAGGGTAAAAAACAACGCGCCGTTCATTCCAGTTCGATCATGGCTGCGTCCGCCTTGCGCACGCTTAACTCATAGCCGCGCACGTTCAGCTCCATCGGGTCGCCCAGCGGGGCAACTTTGCGCACATGCATCTGCACGCCCTTGGTGATGCCCATATCCATGATGCGGCGTTTTACCGGGCCGTCGCCATACAGTTTTTTTACCACAACCGTCTGCCCCACCTTGGCGTCTTTCAGCGTTTTCATCCTCATTCCTCCTGTCAGATCATAATGCGGTTTGCCATGCCTTTGTCCAGCGCGATGCGGCTGTCCTTCACTTTCAAAATCAGGTTGCCCGCCATCTCGCTCACCACGGTGACGGTGGTGTCCACCACAAAGCCCAGCTCCGCAAGATGCTGGCGCACGTCGTCCTTCCCGGTGATCTTGCGCACCGTGACGGTTTGCCCCACAGTTGCCATTGTCAACGGCATCAAGGCCATGCCCCCTTTCCGCGCCGGCTGTAAAGCCAACTCCATTTTAAAGTTAGTTTTAGCTAACTTCTTGCTACAGTGGAAGTTTACACCAACTAACCGAGATTGTCAAGCCTTTTTTTCGTGCGGCGCGCCATCTTGCAAACTTGCCAAACGCAGGTTTGTGTGTTAAGCTGAAACACAGAACACAAGCGCCCGCACGCGCGGGCACGGGAGGGAACGGTTTTGGTGATCCACGAATCGGCCGAAGATTATCTGGAGGCCATCCTTGTGTTGAA
>CAMBHV010000153.1 GCA_945867255.1 uncultured Clostridia bacterium | reverse complement strand
TTGCTTCGAATCAGACAGGGCACCGTATTCAATCTCCAGGGCGGTAACGCTTTGTTCCAGTTCCTTCAAGGCGAACCGGGCTCGGTTCGCGGCGTCTGCAATCAGGCCCTCTTGGGGGATCCACCCGTAGCGGTCGCCCAGGATCACCAGCATATAGGGCCGGCACCGGTCAATTTCCTCCAAACAGACAGAGAGCACTTTCCGGGAACCTTCCTCGCTCTCCAGCTGGCCGGTATTGACGCCCCAGCGCAAATCGCAGAAGGAAACACTCTCCCCGTACTGCCGGGCCAGTTCGTTCAGAGCCGGCGTCACCTGTTCATGGATGATGTCCCGCTCGTAGTGCATGTCCTGAAATGTGCTTGAAACAAAAATGGTCTTCATCGCGGCATCCTCCCCGGTTGTATTACTTTCATTTTAATCCATCGGGATGGCCTGCACAATGTGTGCTGCATGAAAAACAGGTCATATTTCCGCCAATCCATGCCCCCGGCCTGCGCCCCACTTGCCGCCCACGGCGGCGCACAAACCGTGCGGCCCGTTCACGGGTTTTCTTTAGATGCCTATCCATGCCTGAGGCATGGATAGCCGCCTGGTTCAGATTGCCGCCCGGGCCGGCAGTTTCATCCGTGGTTCGCAAGCGGTTTTCCATGGGGTTGCCACCTCGCGCTGAAAAATCATCTTTACGGATTTTTCGCAGGCAGGGGTTGTCTTGTCTATGCGCCGCCGCATCACGGCGACAAAAAGCTATCATCGCCCACGCAGACGGTAGCCGGCTGCGTTACATTGCGAAGCGGCCGGGCCAGGGCTATGCCGTTGTATCATGGCTGTGCTTACAGCGCCCCTGATGGCATTTTCGCCCTGCCTCTTTGGGCGCAGGGTTCGTTTATTTTTGCGGTGCCGACCGGAAAAGGCGCCGCTTTCTTGCGCCCGCGCCTTACCCTGCCGTTTCCATATTTTCCCGTGCCGCCACATATCCATCCATGAAGTTCTGTGGATGAAGGAACCGGCGTGAAAGGCAACCCAAAAGAGCGCGCCGCCATATTGGGGCAGTGTGTTGTCAAAACAATTTCTACCGTGTGCAGCCCGCACAGAAGTTCGGCGCCAGAAAATTCACCGCACATAAAGGTACCGCCGATTGCTTGGCCCACCAAAATAAGGTGCCATATCATGAAGTGCATCGCGCGCTGCGCGTGAACAGGGCGCAACGCCATTTGCGCAGCGGCAAGGCCATGCGGCAGAAATATCACCCGGGCGCGTGAGCGCTTCAGGCCTGGGCCCGCAACACGGGCCCAGGCCTTTTTCTGCCTGCCAAAGCTGCGCCCCCTTTTTCTTTTTTGCAAAAGCTGATATACTGAAAAAACGCCCCGGCACGATGTGCCGAGGTATGGCAAGGGGCAAAATGAACCATGGAAAATATCTGGGACTGCATCGTTATCGGCGGCGGGCCGGCAGGCCTTTCCGCCGCGCTGAACCTGAGGCGCCGCGGCCAAACCGTGTTGGTGCTGAGCGGCGGGGCACCGCTTTTGGAAAAGGCCGAACTTGTGGAGAACTATCTTGGCCTGCCGGGTGTTTCCGGCAAAGAGATGATGGATTGTTTTCGCGCGCACGCCACGGCACAAGGCGCCGTAGTGAAAACGCAGCGCGCAGGCAACGTAGTGCCCATGGGCGACACCTTCCTTGTGGGCGCAGGCACAGATATGTACACTTCATATGCTGTAATCCTGGCGTGCGGCGTATCCAAGGCATCCCCTGTGCCCGGCGAGGCAGAATTTCTCGGCCGCGGCGTGTCTTACTGTGCCACGTGCGATGGCATGCTGTTCCGGCAAAAACGCGTGGTGGTGTGGGGGCTTTCCCCCGAAGCACCTGACGAGGCGGAATTTTTGCATTCCATCGGGTGCCGCGTCACCTACGTGGCTTCCCGGCGCCCCGAAACGCTGGCAGATGGAATTGATTTTGTGCCCGGCGCACTGACGGCCGTACACGGGGACAATGTGGTGACGGCGGCCCAGCTCAAGCAGCAGACCCTGCCGGCGGACGGCGTGTTCATCCTGCGCCCCGCCGCGCCACCCGACGCCCTTGTGCCAGGCATTGAAATGGAGAATGGCCGTGTGAAGGCCGATGCGTCCATGCGCACAAACATCCCCCGTTTGTATGCGGCGGGCGACATGCTGGGCGCACCGCTTCAGGTGGCAAAGGCCGTGGGCCAGGGGCTTGTGGCGGGGCTTTGCGCGGCGGAGGAGATACAAAAACTAAAACAGGAGGCACACGTATGAAACGGCAGGATTATATTTCTTGGGATGAATATTTTATGGGCATTGCGCTTTTGACGGCACAACGTTCAAAGGATAACTCCTCCCAGGTGGGTGCATGTATTGTAAATAAAGAAAACAAAATTCTCTCGCTTGGTTATAACGGCATGCCCATTGGGTGCCTGGATGACGAGATGCCGTGGGAGCGTGAAGGCAAACCGTTGGATACCAAATACATGTACGTGTGCCATGCTGAACTGAATGCCATTTTGAACCACGCCTCCGGAACAGGAAGTTTGCGCGGCGCACGGATTTACACCACACTGTTCCCCTGCAATGAATGTGCCAAGGCGTTGATTCAAAGCGGTATTTCCGAAGTAATTTATTACGAAGACAAATATGCGGACACGGATTCCGTCATCGCCTCCAAGCGCATGTTCGACATGGTTGGCGTCCGTTATAAACACTATGAAAAAAGCGGCCGGATCATGTCCCTGTCGCTTTGAACTACACCACACCACAAAGGCCGCGGCAAAGCCGCGGCCTTTGTGGTTGGAAAAAAAGCAGTTTTCGCACGCACTGCGCCATGCAGGGCAAGCATGCGCAGGCAACATCATTTTTCACCCGTTTTTGAGTACAGCACCCATTCGGCCACGTTCACGGCGTGGTCGCCGATGCGTTCAAAGTATTTGGCAGCCATGCCAAGGTCCAACGCGGCGTGTGCGTCCAGCTGGCCGCCGCGAATCAGTTCCACAGCTTCCGTTTTCAGCTTGTCATACAATGCGTCCACCTTGTCGTCGCCGGCTTTCACCTGCTCTGCCAAGTGTACGTCGCTGTCCACAAAGGCCTGCACGCTCTGACGCACCATATCCACGGCGGCAAGTGCCATTTCCCGCAGATGCACTTTGCCGGAAAGCTGCGCAGTGGCAAGATACGGCGCCAGTTCCGCAATCTCCACCGCATAGTCGCCCACGCGCTCCAGGTCTGATATCATTTTCAATGCGGCAGAAATATTGCGCAAGTCTGTTGCAACAGGCTGCTGGCGCAACAGAAGGCGCATGCAAAGCGCTTCGATACCGCGTTCGGCGCGGTCGATCTCCTCTTCCGTGGCCTGCACTTCATCTTTCAGTTCCGGCTTGCTTTCTGTAATGGAACTGGCCGCCAACGCAATGGCGCGCTCACACGAAGCACCCATGGCGATCAGTTCCTCATGCAGGGTCTGAAGCTCTTTATTGAATTCGGTACGCATCAGCCGAACCTCCCCGTAATGTAATCTTCCGTGCGCTTATCGGCAGGCGAGGCAAACAGTTTTTCCGTGGGGCCCGCCTCTACCAGTTCACCCAGCAGGAAGAACGCCGTTTTATCGGAAATTCGCACCGCCTGCTGCATGTTGTGCGTAACGATCACGATGGTGTAATCCTTTTTCAGCTGGGCGCACAAATCTTCGATCTTCGAAGTGGAAATGGGGTCCAGCGCGCTGGTAGGTTCGTCCATCAAAAGCACATCCGGTTTTACAGCCAGGGCACGCGCAATGCAAAGGCGTTGTTGCTGGCCGCCCGAAAGGCCCAGCGCGCTTTTCTTCAGGCGGTCTTTCACTTCATCCCAGATGGCTGCGCCACGCAGCGCCTGTTCCACAATAGCATCCAGTTCCTTTTTGCCGTGTACGCCATGCAGCCGCGGGCCGTAGGCCACGTTGTCGTATACACTCATGGGAAACGGGTTTGGCTTCTGAAACACCATGCCGATACGCCGGCGAAGCTGGGTGACATCCAACCCCTTTTCAAAAATATCCCGCCCGCGATATAAGATCTTGCCTTCCACCCGCACGCCGGGCACAAGATCGTTCATACGGTTCAATGTTTTGATGAATGTGGATTTTCCGCACCCGGACGGCCCGATCAATGCCGTGACAGCATGTTCGTCTACAGTAAGGTTCACGTCTTTCAGCGCCTGAAACGTGCCGTAAAATAAGTTCATATGTTCTGCACTGAGAACAGCGGTGTGTTCCATATCGTTCTTCCTCTCTTTCCCGCTCAGCGCTTTTGGGCTGAAAGTTTATGTTTTGCAAGTTTGGCCGCGCAGTTCACACACAGCACCAGAATCATC
>CAMBHV010000152.1 GCA_945867255.1 uncultured Clostridia bacterium | reverse complement strand
CATGGAAGCTTTGGCTGAGTTGGGCGGCGCATGCTGCGCATATGTTGCCACAGATAACGTAAAAGTGGGCCAGATGGGCGCTGAATACCTGATTGAACAGATCGGTGGCGAAGGCGAAGTTGCCATCGTGGAAGGCAAAGCCGGTGCCGTGTCTGGTGAAAACCGCCGCGACGGCGCGAAAGCCGCTTTTGAAGAGGCCGGCCTCACCATCGTGGAGAGCCAGCCCGCCGACTGGGACCGCACCAAGGCCTATGACCTTGCCACCAACTACATCACAGCGCACCCCGACCTGAAGGCCATCTACTGCTGCAATGATACCATGGCCATGGGCGTGCAGGAGGCTGTGGAAGCTTCCGGCAAGGATATCAAGGTATGTGGCACAGACGGCAATGATGACGCCATCCAGTCTGTTGCAGACGGCAAGCTGTGCGCCACCGTTGCGCAGGACCCCGCCGCCGTGGGTGCCAAGGGTCTGGAACTGATGGTGGAAGCCGTGGAAAATGACGTTGCCATGGAGCCGGGCGCTGAAGTGCCCTCCACCGGCATCGATGCCATCCTTATCACGGTAGATAACGCTTCTGAATATCTTGCCTAAGCACTGTTTTGAAGCATTGACCTCACCCGGCCATGCGGCATCTGCCGCATGGCCGGGCCCTGTAAAGAGGTGCTGTGGGCAAACGGTCTGGCTGAAAGGGCGCACCATAAAAGGTGCGCCCCGCTTGCCGACAGCATCTCAGTATACTTATTTAAGAAGGAGGAAGATTGGATGGAACCCATCGTACAGATGACCGGCATCACAAAGCGGTTTCCTGGCGTGATCGCGCTGAATCATATCGATTTTGATGTGCGCCCGGGTGAAGTACATGTGCTTCTGGGCGAAAACGGCGCCGGGAAATCCACTTTGATGAAAGTGCTCAGCGGCGCATACACGCCAGATGAAGGCACGATCCGCCTGGGCGGTAAAGAGTATAAACATCTTACGCCGCACATCTCCGCAGAGGGCGGCATCAGCATCATCTATCAGGAACTCAGCGTTGTGAACTGGCTGGATATCCGCGAAAACATCTTTATGGGACGTCTTCCCATGAAAAAGATGGGCCCTGTGCCTGTTGTGGATTACGCGCAAATGAACCGGCGCACCGAAGAGCTTCTGGAAAAGGTAAACCTTGGCCATCGCAAACCCACCACACCCGTAAGCGAACTGAGCATCAGCGAGAAGCAGATGGTGGAAATTGCAAAAGCCGTGGCATTCAACGCCCGTGTCATCGTGATGGACGAACCCACTTCCAGCCTGACGGAAGAAGAAATCCAGCGCCTGTTCACCATTATTCGCCAGCTGCGCAGCGAAGGCAAGGGCATTGTGTTCATCTCACACAAGTTGTCCGAGATAGCCCAAATTGGCGACCGAATCACCATTATGAAGGACGGTGGATATGTGGGCACCTACCAGGTGGCGGATCTTACCACCGATGATATGATTCGCCTGATGGTAGGCCGTGAAATCAAGGGCACATATCAGCACACTCCGGAAGAAAATTTCCAGTTTGGTGATGTAATCTTCGAATGCCGTCACCTCACGCGCAAAGACGGGCGCTGTAAAGACGTTTCGTTCCAGCTGCGGCAAGGTGAAATTCTGGGCTTTTCCGGGCTTGTGGGCGCAGGGCGCAGCGAAACGATGTGCGCCATCTACGGTGCCGCACCGAAAGTTTCGGGCGAGATCATCCTGCACGGCAAAACCCTTTCCATCAAAAACCCGTATACTGCCCTGCGTCAGGGCATTGGCCTTGTCACAGAGAACCGGCGTGAAACAGGCTTTTTCCAAAACTTCTCGAACAAACGCAATATTGCCATTGCTCAGCAGCTGAAAAACTCTTCGCTGGATGGTCTGGGCGGCTTCACCAACGAAAAGCAGGAACAGGCCATTGCCGAAAAACAGCGTGAAGAAATTCAGATCAAATGCTCCTCACTGGAACAGCTCACGGTAGAACTTTCCGGCGGTAACCAGCAGAAAGTGATTCTGGGCAAATGGATGGCTTCCAATGTACAGCTTCTGATTTTTGACGAGCCTACAAAAGGTATTGACGTAGGTACCAAAAGCGAGATCTATAAATTGATGCGCGGCCTTGCTGACCAAGGCATTGGCGTCATCGTAGTATCCAGTGAAATGACGGAACTGCTGGGCCTGTGTGACCGCATCGCCGTCATGGCGGATGGACGTATCACGGCCATGTACGATGTGGCAGATGCCACTGAAGAAAAGCTGGCCAAGGCAGCCACCGCGGAAACCACCGCAAGCGCGTAACGAGATGGGAGGAACGCAAATTGAAAACACTGCAGAAAAAAAAGTTCACGTTCAATGATTATTGGGACCGTTACAGCACCATCACCATCCTTGTGATCATGATCGCCGTGTTCGGCGCGCTGCGGCCCACCAGCTTTCTCACTGGCAGCAACCTGATCAAAATCATGGAGCAAAGCTCCATTACTATCCTTCTTGGCCTGGGTGAATTCTTTGCCATTCTTTTAGGCGGCATCGATTTGAGTGTCAGCTCCACCATGGCGCTTTCCGGCGCCCTGACGGCACAGCTGATGGTAAATGCCGGGCTTCCGCCGCTTGTTGCCATTCTGATCGGTGTGATCATCTTCGGCGCCGCTATCGGTATGGTGAACGGCTTCCTTGTCACGGCCACCGGCCTGCCTCCTTTCATCATCACCCTTGGCACACAGGCTCTTCTGCGCAGCCTTGGGTACATCGTCACGGATGCACGTGCCGTATCCGGCCTGCCTGCCTCGTTCTCCAAAACAATGGGCGGCAAACTGTTTGATATTATCCCCGTGCCTATCCTGGTGGCCCTGGTAACGGCGGCCATCCTGACATTCTTCACGGCCAAGCTTCAGGCCGGGCGCAACCTGTATGCCTTGGGCGGCAACTCTCAGTCTGCCTGGTATGCGGGCATCACCGTAAAAAAACACACCATTCTTGCCTTTGCCATTTCCGGCGTATGTGCGGCACTGGCCGGCATGGTGAACATTGCCCGCCTTGCTGCTGCTGAACCCAACGCCGGCACCGGCTATGAAACATACGCGATCGAAGCCGTTATCATCGGCGGCGCCTCGTTCTTTGGCGGCGTAGGCAAGATTCCCAAAGTTATCATCGGCGGCTTGATCATTGGTGTTATCAACAACGGCCTGAACATGGTTGGTGTTTCCAGCTACTATCAACAGCTTGCCATGGGCTGCCTGCTGATTTTGGCCGTGACGCTGGACCGCTTCTTTGGCGCCAGCCGTAAAAATTGATGTGTTCCACACCGTTTTTGGAGGTTGTAATATTATGAAACCTGAATTTTCTGTTAGCCTGATGTGCATGGATTTTCTGGATATCAAGCATCAGATCGAGGTCTTAGATCAAAACCTTGATGGATACCACATTGATATCATGGATGGCCACTACTGCAAAAACATCACCCTCAGCCCAGATTTTATGAAGGCGTGCGGGCGTGTTGCAAAAAAGCCCATGGACGTGCATCTGATGACGACCAACCCGAATGACTGGATCGATGCATGTGCAGCCGCTGGCGCGGCCATGATCAGCCCGCATGCAGAAACGATCAACACCGATTGTTTCCGCACGCTGAACCGTATTCAGGCCGCCGGCTGCAAAGTGGGTGTTACACTGAACCCGGCCACACCGCTTTCCTACTGCCAGCACTATCTGAACCGTATCGATGTGCTGACACTGATGACAGTGGACGTAGGTTACGCAGGCCAGCCCTTCATCGAGGAGATGCTGGACAAGATTGCACAAGCCCGCCGCTTGCGCGAAGAGAACGGCTGGCACTATAAAATCATGATCGATGGTTCGTGCAACAAGAAAACGTTCCGCCGCCTGCATGAGGCCGGTGCAGACGTGTTTGTGCTGGGGTCCTCCGGTTTGTTCTCGCTGGATGTTGACCTTCAGACAGCTTGTGATAAAATGAAAAGGCAGTTTGAAGAAGAAACTGGCGTGAAGCCCTGAAACAGGAGGCGTCATCATGACGACACAAAAGCGCCCGGTGCTTGGCATTGACATCGGGGGTACCAATATGCGGTTCGCACTGGTGGATGAAACACTTGTGCTTCAGGCATATGAGAAGCTGAGCACACAGGCCGTTTTTGCAGGAACGGCACATCCCACGCAAAAGCTGGCCGAATGTATCCGCAGCTATTGTGACCGAAATCTTGCGGGCAATATGCCTGCGGCGATATCTATTGGGTTCCCCTCCACCATTAACCGTGCGCGCACGGTAGTCGTGCAGACACCTAACATTGCCTGCATTCCGGACGATTATGCTGTGGTGCAGGAGCTTGGCGATGAACTT
>CAMBHV010000151.1 GCA_945867255.1 uncultured Clostridia bacterium | reverse complement strand
GCGATGTGGTTGCATTGCGCATCGCTTTCACACGTGATACACCAGGCATGCCCGCAGGGGTGGATTGGCAGACCTGTGTTTACAATTACGCCGCCTATCTGGGGCTTGCTGCCGTGGATGACTGGCAGCAGAAGGCATGGGTGGGTGCACCGGAAGGGCAAGGCTGCCAGCTTTATTCTCCGGGCGCGCAGCTCCTGCTTTCCATCAGTGCCGTGCCCTCAGAATGGTATGGAGAAAACTGGGAAACAAATTATGATATTTTTCTGTGCGTGGAAGCGCGCAGCCTTTCCCCTGCTTCTGCCATGGCACTGTTTGACCAGACACAGGCAGGGTAACGAGACATCACTTCAGGAAAGGAGGGCCTGCGCCCATGTCTGTTCCGCGCTGGATTGTTCCGGCCATTCTCTCCGCGCTTTGCCTCGCCCTGGTGCTTGCCCTGTGCGGCCCCCATGACGCACAGCAAAAAAATGCGCAAGACAGCCGGCAGCTTGCCGATGATTTTGCCGTTATGCAGCCGCTGGGCCTTTCTGGCACCGGTGCAGAGCATATTCACACAGGGAAAAGCAGCTGGTACCACACCATCCTGACACAGGACGGCACCGGTAGCCTCGTATCCCGGCTGGACTTTTCCACGATGCAGGAAAGCGTTTTGTGTAATGTGGAGGGCTGCACGCATGATTCTGCCGCGTGCCCAGCCTATCTTTCCGGTTACGGAAGGGTTTATGTGGCCGGCGACACCGTATACAGTATCGCGTCCGAACGCGATGAGGACGGCGCCATTCGCTCCACATGGCACACACTGCGTGCCCATTCGCTGGACGGCAGCAGCGTGCGGCAGATCGCGCAGGTGGATTCTCTCTCTTCGGGCGTTGAGATGGCCATATGCGGTACGAATATCTATCACGCCGCCGGCAACACCATGTACATGCTGGATCTTTCCACCGGGCATGAAACCATCCTTTCGCGCAGCTTTGCGCCACAGGGAGAACAACTTGCCAGTTACCTTTCCGGCCGGATGCCGGACGGCCGCCTTGCTCTTCTTTTTTTTACGCCGCAGCAATATATTTTCCGCGCCATGGACGCAAGCGGCCATCTGGAGGAACTTTGCCGTGTGCCTGCCGTCAATGGCCTAGGCAACGGATGTTTTGACGAAAATGCCCATTATTATTACAGCGAAGCCGAAACAGGAAACCTTTATATGCTGGACCTTTCCACTGGACAGACCTCTCTTTTTTCCGACGCATTGTGTGAATGGGCTGTACAACACATCTGGGGTGACGGCAACGTGCTGTACACAGGCAGTTCGCGCCAGCTTTCCGTTGCGGGTGGCCGTTTGCTGGTGCAAGTGGACGCACGCCTTGACCCGGAAGATTTTTCCGGTGCCCCTGTTCCCGGGCGCCTGTTCGCTTTTCCTCTTTCCGGCGGCCAGCCTGAGGAAGTGACGCTTATGGATTTTTACAACGGTTACGCCCACCCGCTGATTGTGCAGGCCGAGACACCCGCCGGCTTCCTTGTAGTGGGTGACAGGCCCAGCGCCGGCACGGCTGTGTTGCACGGGCAGGACGGCGGCAGCTATTCCATGGAAGTGTTCGAAGAACATCTGGCGCTGATCAGCCCTGCAGACTACTTTTCATCCACACCCAATTTCCGTTTTTTCGATCAACTGCCTCAGCCGCTTCCTTCCTGACAGGCACGGCAGCTTTCCCATAAAAGGAGGGCTTTTTATGAAACGTATCCTTCGCGCAGCTGCGTGCACCTTGTGCGCCGGTGTACTGTGCGCGGTGCTGGTGGCATGCGCCCCTGGCGTGGAAACCTCTTTACAGGAAAAGGGCAGCCCAGACGCTGCTGAATCTTCCGTGCGGCCGTACCCTCGCACCACGGAATATGTGTCGGGCGACAACGTCGTATATTTCAACGGAACTTCAGGCAGCACCCCGCTGGTGTGCTATCTGGATCTTGAAAGCCTTCAAGCGCATGTGCTGTGCAGCGTAGAGGGCTGCACGCACAGCACGCAGGCCTGCCCCGCATATGGCGGCGGCCATCTCTTTCTCACACCGGATGCGTTGTACAGCTATCGCTCCTGCGATGCGTCCTATCTAGAACTGGGCTCTGCCCCCGCGCTTGGCACCCTGCGCGTGCACGCGCTGGACGGAAGCGAATCTCACGAAGTAGCCAAAGTGGATGACGGCTGGACACTTGGCATGTTCGCGCAAAGCGACACCGCCATTTACGGGACGCTGGGAAGCGACCTTGCCATGCTGGAACTTGCCACCGGGCACGAGACAATTTTGCAGCGTAATTTTACGCAGAACAATTATTTCGACAACTATCATCTTGCGCAGATCGGCAACGACCTTCTGCTGCCTGTGTGGGTGGGAAGCCCATTGGAAGAGGTCGTCTTTTACTCTCTGAGCACATCGGGAGAGCTTACAGAGATACGCCGTGCCGAACTCAATACGGGTGTGCCATATGAAGGCAAATATTATTATGCTGACGAACAGGGCAGAATCTATGTTCTGGATGTCTTGACCGGCGAGAGCACTTTGTTTTGTGATGAACTGCAATACACGCAGCCTGACGGCACCGTGCGTTTTTCCGGCCAGGGGGCCATGTATGTGGTGAGCGGCCACCTGATGGCAGAGCGCACCACACCACAGGAGATGCCGGACTATGCATCCAAACCCACCCGTCTGTTTGCCATTCCTCTGGAAGGCGGGCCGGCATCGGAAATTCTTCTCTCCGATTTCTACCACACATACGACAACCCGCTGAAAGTGCGTGCCGAAACACCTGCCGGCCTTATCGTAGTGGGCGACAGGGTCAGCACCACTTATGTAGACACCGGCAAAGACGGCAGCCTCGACTCCAGAGAAGGCAGTGAGGAACGGATGGCGCTGATCAGCCCCGAAGATTATTTTGCCTCAAACCCGAACTTTCAGTTTCTTGATTTTACACTGCAGCCCGGCTAACGGTCGGTTTCTGCTGTACATCGGCACATTTTGGAAATGAGGTGCATTTCGTGAAAAAGCATCTTCGCATCTTTCTGGCATGTCTGTGCGCTTTGCTTTGCTGCGCGCTGCTTGCAGGTTGTACCCTGACGCTGCCCGGTGCGCAACCGCAAAGCTCCACTGCGCCCACCGCACAGCAAAGCAGCCTTGTGGCGTTTTCTTCCCTGGCACAAAACATCAGCGAGGCCGGTTACTACAATATTCTGTACACCGGTGACGCTGAACACACCATCTATCTTTTGTCTCTGTACGATTTTTCCGAAATGCAGCACCGCGTTTTGTGCGAAAAAGAGGGCTGCACCCATACGGATGAGACATGCGATGCATACTTACAAGCCTCTACTTTGGTGGCCAGGCCCGGCGCGCTGTATACCATATGCCCGCGCTATTTTACAGACCCGGCGGACGAGAGCGGCCTTGCCGATTTTGTCGCAATGGACGAAAACGGGCAGAACCGCCACACGCTTTCCACCATCAGTGACAACTGGACGTTTACCGGAGCGGACGAACAATATCTATATGGTTTTTGTGAGGACGCATTCGGGCGCATCTCCCTTTCCGATGGCACGGAGACCTATCTGCTGCGCAACGCACGCGAAAAATTTCTGTTTTGGGGCAAGATCGCCGGTGTATGGGACGGCCAGTTCGTCACCGTATACTGGGGAGATGCCACCCGTGCAGAAGGCGTTGAAATCGGCCTGCTCTCCCCCGAAGGGGTTTATACGCTGCTGGGCACTGTGCCACAAGATTCCTTTCTCTCCTACTCTGGCAGCGTGCTGATAGGTGACACGCTGTATTATATTGACAGCTCAAACGGCACTGTGATGAGCTTTACTTTGGACACCGGTGAAACGCATGAAGTGTCCACTGCACTGTGCCAGTATGACCGCGACGAGGGGCAAGGGTTTCATTCATGCCAACGGTGGTATCTTTCCACAGCGAACAATGCGTTGCTTGCCATGGTATATGGGGCAGACGAGACATCCGGTGACATCTGGAAGGAATCGTTGTATCACATCGATATTTCCACCGGGGCCACCAGCCCGCTTTCACTCAAGCAGGAATATCGCAACAAATCTTCGGAGGCTGAAATGGCCGATGGCCCCGGATGGGGCGAACCAAGCTTTGTCACGCCGCTTGCCGAAACACAACAGGGCCTTTTTGTGGTCAGCGCTTACGAGTTTTACATGGACAGCTATCTAGACGAGAACGGGCAGAAGGTGGAATATGAAACAAGCCGCCCGGTGTACGCCCTGATTTCCGCAGAAGATTATCTTGCCAGCACGCCAAACTACCAAGAGTTCAAAAACCTGCCTGTGCCTACATAATCGCCTCTTTGTGCGGTTTGTGAAAGCGAAAC
>CAMBHV010000150.1 GCA_945867255.1 uncultured Clostridia bacterium | reverse complement strand
GTAATGATATGGTCCTTCTTCTCCACGCTTGGGTTTGTCTCGTCGCCGGCATTCACAAGCGAGGTGTAAATGATCTGCTTCACACCGGCTGCCTTGGCGGCATCCACCACGTTCTTGTGGGCATTCTGCCGTTTTGCGCCCACGAACGGCATCGAGATCAGCGCCAGACGGTCCGCGCCTGTAAACGCCTCTTTCAGCCCGTCGGGACGGTTGAAGTTGGTCACACGGGTCTCCACACCCAATGCCGCATACTTTTTCAGCGCCTCCTCATTGTAAGCGCAGAAGATCAGCTGCGAAGGAGATTCCAGCTTCAGAAGGATCTCAGCCGCGCAACTGCCCAGGTTGCCGTCAATTCCGGTCAGCAACAATTTACCCATGATAAAGCCCTCCTTGGAAGATGTGTTAAAAAGCTTTCAGGCTCTCTTTCGGCCCTTTGTTTATATTTTAACATCTGCAAGGCTGCTTATCCAAAGACAAAAAGGCAATGGGTCATTCGTTTTTCAAATAGCTCTCAAGTTCCTCCACAAACCGGGCCAGCGCCGTGTTCTCCCCCGCCCGATACTTCATTTCCAGATGAAACTGATGATGAGATTCCTCAATTGGGATGCGCCGCATCCGGCCCTCGTATTCTCTCAGGTCATAGTTGTCCGGCGCAAAACCGATAAGATTTTCTGTAAGGATGAGGAACAATTCGGAAGAAAAATTATCTGCCGTGCGCTGGATATGCGGGTAATATCCGTCCTGCAGCGCATGCTGGATCATGCCGTCGTAAGATTGCCCGATCACCTCGGGGGCCATCATCACCAACGGATATCGGTAAAGTTCCGCCTTGGTAAGGGTCGGCCGCTCAAACAGCGGGTGCCCGGCCGGCACAAGGGCCTGGTATTCCCCCCGGTACAGCACCAGCGTGCGCAGGTTTCCGGTGTAAGCCTCGTCAAAATCAATGCCGATCACGGCGTCGCATTTGTCCACCCAAAGCACCTGCGAAGCATCCTTGAAAGAAGCCCAAAACACTTCAAACCTGGCCTCCGGGTGCCTGTGCTTGAACTGGTTTACAAAAGGCAGCAAAATTTGCAAATCAATCGCAGAAGTATAACAAATGCGAATCGGCTCCGCCTCGGCCTGCTCCATCCGAAGCAGGTCACGTTTGATGCGCTCATACTGCCCCAGCAGCAGCTTTGCATCCTGATAAAACCGCTTGCCCGCCTCGGTGGGCTGAATGGGAAGGGTCGTGCGGTCAAACAGGCGCACCTGCAGTTCCTCTTCCAGCGCGTTGATGAACTGCGTAACGGAAGTTTGCGAAATATAATTTTTGCGCGCTGTTTTGGTGTAGCTTCTCGTCTCATACAAATCGATGAAATAGGCCAGCTTTTCCAGTTTCATGCGCCCACCTCCGCACAGCTGTTTTTTCCATTATATCAGCTTTTTCCCGGCAGGGCAAAAGCCGCTTGCGGCCAGAGGCCCTTATAAGCCCGGCCCGGGCGCTGCCGGGTAAAGGCCCCCGTGGGCCGGCACAAAGCCGGCGTGCCAAGGGGCGTTCTGCCACGAAACGCTGAAGGTTCTGTTTTACGCCCTTGCCTATTCATGGCCGGGGCGGGCCGCACAAGAAAATGGCCCCGGGGCTTTCGCCCGATGCGGCTCAGGTTCAGCGCATTGAAATGTTTCGCGCCCTCGCCGGAAGATGCACACAACAAAACTTTGACAGCTTCGGCAAAAGCGAAAGCCATATGCAAAGCGACGGCTTGCCCGTTTTGAAAAGGCAGGTGCAGGCAAGGGCCGGCGGGCCGGTGACAAGTTTCCGTTTTATCTGGCGGGCAGCACAAAGCATTCCCTGCACAGGAAAAGCCGGCCATACAATCCGGCAGCCTGAACATTGCTGCGGCACAAAAAAGCTGTCCCATTCGCAATTCCCGCCGCCTGCCGGCTGTACGGTGGCCATGCGGCCCGCCATAGAAAGCCAGCTTGCCCGAAGCGCAGCAAAAGGCACACCGCAACGCCTTGCGGGCCGGCAAGCCATGCCGCCGCGCGCGGCGGCGTTTTTCCCGAAATGGCGGCGCATCATCAGCGCACAATAAAAGGCCGCGGTGCCTTTACAGCACCGCGGCCTTTTTCTTATATGCTGGTTTTTCCGACGCGCCGGTTTCAGGAACCACCGGCGCCTGCGCCGCCATCATCCGTGGGGCCGGGCGGGTCGCCCACCACCACTTTCAGCTCCACAGTGTCCACACCCACCTTCAGGGTCGTTCCCTCGGCCACGTTGCTTTCAATCACCGTGCCGGAGGCATAGTTCGTGGTGTTGGCCACCTCTGTGATATGATATTTGATTCCGGCTGCGTTCAGCGCGCTTTCCACGTCCGCGCGCGGCTTGCCCACCACGGCAGGCATTTTCACCTGCGCGGGCGGCTTGCCCGCTACATAGATGGTAACAGTGTCGCCGTTATCGCCGATCTTCACCGTAGAACCGGGCACAGGGTCCATCTTGATAAACTGGTTTTCCGCATAGGTGCCGTCGTTCTCCTGCGTCACCACCTGCACCTTGCTTTCCGCAATGCCAAGGCTGTACAGCTTTGTTTTGATATCGCCCAGCGACATGCCGCCGATATCCTGCGGGATAGTGGCCGTTTCAGAGCCCTTGCTCACCACCAGTTTCACCACGGTGTTGGCGCCGATTTTTGTGCCGGCCGCAGGTGTCTGGCTGATGATCTCGCCATCTTCATATTCATCACTGAATTGATATTCCGTGCTGAACATGCAGTATTTCAAATATTCCGTATTGCTGGTAACGTCCTGCGCCTGCTTGCCCACAAAGCTGGGCAGCGTGTAATCCTTCGTCTCTTCGCTGGAAGACGCGCTGGCCGAAACAGACGCGGTGGAAGAGCTGGAAGAGGACTCCGGCTTTTTGGGCCGGTTCAAATTCAAAATGGCAATAATGAAAATGATGATCACCAGCAAGGCGGCACCGGCCGCAATGCCGTAAAGCTTCAGCTGCCGCTGTGTCAGGCCAAGCTTTTCGCACAGGGTGTCCATTTTCGAGCCCGTCACCTCACGGCTGGGGGCTGTCAGGGCAGCCAGCAATTCGCTTGCGCTCTGGATGCGCTCGGCCGGCACAAGGCGCATGGCCCGCGCCAATGCCTTGGAAACGAACCCCGGCAGCTCACGGTTGGCCGTACGTGCGCTGGGCATGTTGTCATCCATGCGGCGCAAATTGGCGCTCAAGGGCTCCAGGCCCGTCATCACGCGGTAAAACACCGCAGCAAGGCTGTATACGTCGGTGTATTTTCCGTCAAACTCCGCCACGGAATACTGCTCGGGCGCAGCGTATCCGTCCGCTAGCTGGCACTTGATCTCGCCGCCGGCGGTGCGCAAGCCCTGTGTGGCAAAGCCGGAAAGCTTTGCCCCCTGCGGGGTGATCCAGATGGTGTCCGGGCTGATGCCACGGTGCAAAAGCCCCATGCGGTGCATGGCGTCCACGCCGTACACCACCGGGCGCAACAGCATCAGTGCCTCCTCCTGCGTCAGCGGGTCTTCCCTGCCGGCCAGATAGCGCGAAAGCGGCGCGCCTTCATCCGGCTCACGCACGGCGTAGGCTGTGTCGTTCGTTTCCACCACGTCCAGCACCGTCACAAGGCCTTCGGTGCGCCCAAGGCGCACTAAACTGCGGTACAGATCCGCAAAATCCATGCGGGTGGTTTTGAACAGCACTTCGCGCCCGGCGCGTGGCAGCACGCGGCCGTCTGCCGCGCGCGCGGCGCACATGGACACCGGCACGTACTCCTTAATGGTAACGCGGCGCATCTCTTTGCCGTCAATGGCGCTGTAAGTAATGCCCTCACCGTCCAGGCCCAGGCATTTCCCAATGGTGTAGCGCCCTGCAAGCAGGGAATGTGCCGGCAGCGCACCGGCCGGGTTCGTGTTCACAAAGCGCTTGCCGCAGTACGGGCAGCTCTGCGCACCCAGGTCCACATTGGACATGCAATGGTCGCAGATGATCTGCTGTGCCACAGGCGATCACCTCTCCTTTTTTTGAATGCTCTCCGCTTCGCTGTATGCTCAGCGGTCCAGATCTTCTTCGTTCTCCAGGTTGTGCCAGATATTCTGCACGTCGTCATCTTCCTCCAGATGATTCAGCAGAAGGCCCATTTTCTTCAAATCTTCCGGGTCCGTCAGGGCCGTGCGCGTGCTGGGCACCATGGCCACGTCCGCGCTGATAAAATCATATCCCTTTTCTTCCAGGGCCTGGCGCACTTCGCTGAATGCCTCGGGGCTTGTGGTCACTTCGGCCACACCGTCCGCCATGTCGAAGTCGTCCGCACCGGCATCAAATGCGTCCTCCATCACGGTCTCTTCCTCTTTATCCTCTACGTCCAGCACAATGACG
>CAMBHV010000149.1 GCA_945867255.1 uncultured Clostridia bacterium | reverse complement strand
TGGCGCCCATGCGCTCCAGGTTCGAGCGCAGCACACCCGCCCGGGTGGTATCGTATTCATTTGCAACCAAAATGCCCTGCCCTGCCAGCGCACCCGCAAGCTGAGAGCTTTTCCCGCCCGGCGCGGCACAAAGGTCCAGCACACGGTGGCCGGGCTGCACGTCCAGCAGTGCGGCCGGCGCGGCCGCACTGGCCTCCTGCACATAATACACGCCCGCATGGTGCAGCGGGCTTGTGCCCGGGCGCAGCGCGGCGTCCGTCAAATAAAAACTGTCTGCACAGAAAGGGGAAGGCTGCACGCGCCCTTCCAGCAGCGCGCAAAAACGCGCCGTGTCACAGCGCAGCGCGTTTCGCGTCAGCGCGCGGCGCACTTCGCCCTGCGGGCGGTAAAACGCATCGAAGCGTGCACCCAAAAGCGCGCGTTCCCGCGCTTCAAACCAGGTGTCCGGCATTTTCTGCCGCCTCCTTTCACAGAAGAAAATGGCTGCATCACGCACCGGCCGCTGCACACACTGTGCGCAACGAAAAGGGAAAGCCGTGAAAAAGCAAGATACATTGCAAATGCAGCCTTCAAACACAAACAACAAGGCCAACAAAACCACCAGCAAAGCCTGCGGAAAAATGCCCGGCAAGGTGGAAAACAGGGCCTTCGGCAAGGCTTTGGGATGGCATACAAAATAAGCCTGTAACAAGTTCAAAGCCTGTGCACGGCCCATATCGGGCAATGAAAAACAGCGTGTTTTTCCCGTTTTCCGTTTTGGAAACCGGAAAGACGCGCTGTTTTCCGTTTATATATCCGCCTGCTGCGCCGCAGCGTCGCGGCGCGCGGCATCTTCGCACACGGCGGCAAACAGCTGCTCAATGCGCTTGCCCTCGCCTTGCAGATACAGCCAGCCAAACAGCGCTTCCAATGCTGTGGAAGCGCGGTATTCCCGCGCAGTGGCATGCTTTGCCACCGTGGCCTTGCTGGCGTTTTTTCCGCGCCGCACCACGTCTTGCTCGGCTTGTGTCAGCATGGGCAAAATAGCTTCCAGCGCGGCGCACTGCCCCTTGGCCGAAACAAAGCGCACCGTGTGCCGGTGCAGCAAATTGGGGCCAAGGCGTGTGTGCTCCACCAGCATGCGGCGCACCAGCACTTCATACACCCCATCGCCCACAAAGGCCAATGCCAGGGGCGAAATCTCCCGAAGGTCGGTTTTCGGCGCATCCGGGCGCAGGTTTTCAAACATCAAAACCGCTTCGCCCTGCTTCATGGCTGCATGCCTCCTTTTTTCGTGTTCAGAACACATAGTCAAACTCATATTCCCCGATGCGGATGGTGTCATCCTCCTGCACACCAAGTTCTCCCAGCTTTTCCAGCACACCGGAATCGGCAAGCTGGCGCTGGAAATACTGCAGGCTCTCGTAATCGTCCACATCGCTTCCGGCCAGAATGCGTTCCAGCCAGGGTGCCTGGATCTCAAATTCGTGCTCGGCCACTTTTTCCACCGTGAAGGCGCGCGGGTCTGCCGCGTCGGGCTGCGGATGCACATATTCAGGCTGATATGTCACCACCGGCGGCAGGCTGCGCAGCCGTTCATACACCATGCCGGGCAGCTGGGCAAGGCCCGTATGGGCTGCCGCGGAGATGGGCAGGAACACAAGGCCCTGTGCTTCGATAAAGGCGCGGAAGCTTTCGATCTGCTCTTCGCTGGCAATGTCGCACTTGTTGCCCAGCACCATCTGCTCGCGCGCGGCAAGCTGCGGCGAAAAACGCTGCAATTCGGCATTGATGGCTGCAAAATCCTCTTTCGGGTCCCGCCCTTCGCTGCCGGATACGTCCACCACATGCAGCAGCATGCGGCAGCGCTCTACATGGCGCAGAAAATCATGTCCAAGGCCCACGCCATCCGCCGCGCCTTCGATCAGGCCGGGGATATCCGCGGCCACAAAACTGGCCTCGGGCCCCACGCGCACCACGCCCAACACGGGTGAAAGCGTGGTGAAATGATAGTTGGCTATTTTTGGCTTTGCGGCGCTGATGGCGCTGATCAGCGTGGATTTGCCCACATTCGGGAACCCGATCAGCCCCACGTCCGCAATCAGCTTCAGTTCCAGCTGCACTTCCAGCTCTTCGCCGGGCATGCCCGGCTTTGCAAAACGCGGCACCTGGCGCGTGGGCGTGGCAAAATGCACATTGCCCCAGCCGCCTTTGCCGCCCTTGGCCACCACCACGGGCTCGTCCGTGGAGATATCGGCAATCACAAGGCCGCTTTGCGCCTCTTTCACCAGCGTGCCGCGCGGCACGCGGATGTGCAGGCCCGGCGCGTTTTTGCCGTTGCAGCGCGCGCCGCGGCCGTTTTCGCCGCACGGCGCCGCGTATTTGCGTTTATAGCGAAAATCCATCAGGGTGGAAAGGTTCGGGTCCGCCACGAACACGATGTTGCCGCCGCGCCCGCCGTCGCCGCCGTCCGGCCCGCCGGCCGCCACATATTTTTCCCGGTGGAACGAAACGGCGCCGTCGCCGCCCTTGCCCGCCTTCAGGAATATTTTTGCGGTGTCGATAAACATATGGTTTCTCCTTTATTGGTTTGCCCGCGCGGGCCATACGGAAAAAGCCGGGCCGCACAGCGGCCCGGCTTCACACGGTTCTTACTGCTTGATGCTGACCTGCTTGCGGTCGCGGCCCACGCGCTCGAAAGAGACGCGGCCGTCCACAAGGGCGAACAGCGTGTCGTCGCTGCCGCGGCCCACGTTTTCACCCGGATGGATGTGCGTGCCGCGCTGGCGAACCAGAATGTTGCCGGCGAGAACGAACTGGCCGTCGCCGCGTTTCACGCCCAGGCGCTTGGATTCAGAGTCACGGCCGTTTTTTGTAGAGCCTACGCCTTTTTTATGTGCCATATTCTATTTCCCTCCCCGGCTTTAGCCTTTGATATCGGTGATTTCCACTTTGGTGAACGGCTGGCGATGGCCCATCTTGCGCGCCGAGCCCTTCTTGGGACGGTACGTCAGGATGTGCAGCTTCTTGCCCTTGCCGTTTTTCAGCACCTTGCCTGTGACGGCGGCGCCTTCCACGGTGGGCGCGCCAAACTTCACGCTGCCCTCTTCGCCCACCGCAAGCACGGTGTCAAAAGAGAATTCGCTCTCGGCTTCGGCATTCAGCTTTTCCACAAAAATGACGTCGCCCTTTTCCACGCGGTACTGTTTCCCGCCGGTGACGATAACTGCGTACATGTGTTTACCCTCATTCATATAAGTCTCGCTGGACACAAGGGCGGATACCCGAAGCATCACTTAAGGTGCCCATACCAAGCGGCTTATATACTATACCACAAGCGGCGCGGCAATGTCAACGGGTTTTGCAAAGAAACCGCGCAAAGCCGCCTGTTACAGCGCCGCCTGCCCTGCCGCCATTTGCGCGGCGCGCAGGGTGTTCTCCATCAGCATGGCGCGCGTCATCAGCCCCACGCCGCCCGGCACCGGGCTGATGGCGCCGGCCAGCGGCTGCACAGCGTCAAAATCCACATCGCCGCACAGTTTGCCCGCGGCGTTGCGGTTGATGCCCACATCGATCACGGCCGCGCCGGGTTTCACCATATCCGCCGTCACAAAGCCCGCTTTGCCCACGGCGGCCACAAGGATATCCGCCTCGCGGCATATGTCTGCAAGGCCCTGCGTGCGCGAATGGCACACGGTAACGGTGGCGTGTTCCCGCAGCACAAGCAGCGCCATGGGTTTGCCCACAATGTTGCTGCGCCCCAGCACCACGGCACGCCGCCCCGCAATGGGCACGCCGGCCGCGCGCAGCATGGCAAGGCAACCCGCGGGTGTGCACGGCACAAAGCAGGGCTGGCCCAGCACAAGGCGCCCCACGTTTACGGGGGTGAAGCCGTCCACGTCCTTATGCGGGGCAATGGCGGCGATCACGGCGTCTTCCTGGATATGCGCGGGCAACGGCAGCTGCACCAGAACGCCGCTCACGGTGTCGTCCTCACTGGCCCTGAGCACCTGCTCCACCAGCTGTTGCTGCGTGGTGTCCGCCGGCAGGCGCACCAGCTGCGAGGTGATGCCGCATTCGGCGCAATCGCGCTGTTTTCCGGCCACATAGGTGGCGCTGGCGGGGTCGTCCCCAACCAGAAACACGCGCAAACACACGGCATGCCCCTGTGCTTTCAGTTCGGCCACGCCCTGGGCCACGCGCTGTTTCACTTCGGCCGCAAGGGCCTTTCCGCTGATGATGTGTGCCATGATGCCTCCTGTTCTCAGCCGTCAGGCTGTGTGGGTTGTGGTGTGTGCTGCACCCCGGCCTTGCCGCCCGCCTTCCGCGTGCTGTGCGCCCGGCCGGGGCGTATCTTCTGGTTACTCTGCCTGCCCGGGCTTTTCTTCCTTTGCCTGTTC
>CAMBHV010000148.1 GCA_945867255.1 uncultured Clostridia bacterium | reverse complement strand
ATACCCGTTATTTCGTTGCCAATCCCGCCTGACAGATGCCCCAGTCGTAATTTTTAGAATTACTGTCTTATGAGCACCCGTGTAAGCCGCGGCTTTTCTTTTTATTTGTTATCCAGCAGAACTGCTTACTCGCCCAAAATCATTTTGGTCAGAGCCATGGGCTCCACGATCTTGCCGTCCTTGTATACACGCATATTGCCCGAAGCAATCTCGTCAATCAGGATCACTTCGTCGCCATTGTAGCCGAATTCAAATTTGATATCATACAGCTGCATACCCTTTTCAGCCAAATCGTCTGCCACAACTTTTGTGATGGCCAGCGTCTGCTTTTTCATGTCTTCAAACTGCGCCATGCTCATCACGCCCAGCGCCTCCAGGCCTTCTGCGGTGACAAGCGGGTCGCCCAATGCATCGTTTTTGAACGTACATTCCACATAGCCGCCGGGCAGAGGCGTGCCGTCCTTGATGTAATCGCCATAGCGGCGGATAAAGCTACCCGTTGCCACCAGGCGGCAAATCACTTCCAAGCCGTGGCCAAACACCTTGGCCGGCAGCACTTCCATAGTGGCATCCTGCACATTTGCGCTGACATAGTGCGTTTTTACTCCTGCTTTTTTCAGCAACTCAAAATAATGAATGGAGGTTTTCAGGTTCTCACGGCCAATGCCTTCGATGGTGAGGCCCACGGAGTTCTCGCCCGGGTCGAACACGCCGTCCTTACCGGTGCAGTCGTCCTTGAACTTCAAAAGGACATTCCCATTCTCCAGTTCAAATACGTCTTTTGTTTTGCCTTCGTAAACTTTTTTCATCGTGCAAAAGCCCCTTTCCATATTTGGTGTCTAAAACCACGTTTAATTATATCAGACATGATTTTCCAACGCTATCGAAAATTTTCACAGCGTTTTTCTGTTTGAAAAGCAAAAAAACAGTTGTTTTTCACAGCACAAAATGGAAAAAGCGCATTGCCTGCGCATAATCGTCACAAACAAATCGCACCGTGTATTCCTCGCACAGGCTTGCACCAGGGTAAAAACTGGCATGATATGCCAACGCGTGGCTGCGGTAACGCACAAAAATCTCAAACTGCAACGGCATGGAAACAAGGCATGTTTTATATCGCTCAGAATCCAACTGCTCATACAGCACTTTTTCGATCCGTTCTACAGCAAGGTCCGGATGCAGGCTGGTCGCGCTGCCACCTTCTCCCTTCACAACAGGCACCGTGGCTACCCCGGGCACCATTCGGCGCGCAGAATCACACAAGGCAGCATCTCCCGATACAAAGCAGACCGGAACACCATGCAACCCTGCCATATAAGCGTTCAGAGTAAATTCACTGGCGCGCTCACCATTGATCTCAATGTAATCCACTTTATCCGGCTCCATAGTGTGCGCCATAGGGTTGCCATCGGTACCTGCGCCAGAATGATAACCAAGGAATATCGCACCGTCCCAGCTGCCATGCTGGATGCCGCTCATCATGCCATATGGGTCACCGGCCCAACCGCGGTTCACCTGAACCTGAGCCGGCAACTCCTCAATCGCAATGTTGCGCCCCGCATCGTGCGCATCCTTTATCAGGATACGCTCGCCGCCGGCACGCACTGCCGCCCGGCACGCTGCGGCCACCTCACGCGTCATCTGGGCGCACAGCCCCTGCATTTCGGCTGTGCCGGGTGTAAGTTGCTGCCACGCGGCTGCCCCGCACACACCTTCTATATCGCAGGAAAAAAATAGGTCCACGCAAAGCGCCCCCTTCATGTAGCCTCAGGCTTTTTTCGCCATACCCGGCATAAAGATAGCTCCCACCGGGCACTGGGCCGCACAAACACCGCATCCCGTGCACTTTTCCTCATCGATTCGTGCCACATTGTCCACCACTGTCACTGCACCGGACGGGCAGTTCTTGGCGCACTTCATACAGCCGATACATCCGGCCGTACACGCCTTCCGTGTCAAAGCGCCACGATCCTGATTGGCACACAATACAACAGGTTTATCAAGACGTGTGTGCAAACGGATAATACCCTTCGGGCATGTGTCTGCGCATGCTCCGCAGCCCGTACATTTGTTTTCATCGATATGTGCCAGGCCGTTTTTCACCTCAATGGCTCCAAATTTACAGGCCGCAGCACAATCGCCACACCCAAGGCAACCAAACGGGCATATCGCACATCCGCCGTGCAATGCAGCCATGGCTGCACAGCTTTTTACGCCCTGATACTCATATTTATCCTGTGTGTGCTCATAACTGCCCTGACATGCCACATAAGCAGTGCGCTTAAGCACGCCATCTGCCTGTACACCCATGATGGCTGCCGCTGCTTTTGCAACGGCTTCGCCTCCCGGTACGCACTTGTTTACCGGCGCGCCTTCGGTGATTGCCTTGGCATAATCTGCACAGCCGGCATACCCGCACGCGCCACAGTTCGCGCCAGGCAACACTTCCTGCAGGCGATTTACTCGTTCATCCTGTGGGACAGCCAGGAAACGCGAAGCTAAAACAAGCACCACACTGCCCAGCAGCCCAAGGCCGGCGCACACGGCAGCCGCCCAAATGATTCCAGTCCACATTGCAGCCGCCCTCCTTTATGCACCAAAAATATGTTCGATCACGCCGCCGAACCCCATAAACGAAAGGCTAACAATTGCTGCACTGACCAATGTGATAGGCAGCCCTTCAAAGCATTTTGGGGGCTTGGCATCCGCCAGGCGACGGCGCACACCTGCAAACAGCACCATAGCAAGCATAAAGCCAAACCCGGCGCCTACAGAACACACCATGCTTTCGGCAAAATTATAGCCTTCATCGATCACAGAGATCGTCACGCCCAACACCGCGCAGTTAGTAGTGATCAGCGGCAGATAAACGCCCAGCGCTTTGTATAGCGGAGGGATCATCTTTTTCAACACCATCTCCACCAGCTGCACCAGAACAGCAATGATAAGGATAAACACGATGGTCTGCAAATAGGCCATTCCATTTGGCTCCAGCACATATGTGTAAATGGGCCAGGTAACCGCTGTGGCCATGGCCATTACAAACACCACAGCGCATGACATGCCAAAGGCGGAATCCAGCTTTTTTGACACACCAAGGAACGGACAGATACCAAGGAACTGCACCAGCACATAGTTGTTCACAAGGATCATGCCGAAAAAAATCATAGCAAGGTTTCTGATCTCATCCATGTGTTACGCGCCCTCCTTCCCGGTCTGCGGTGCGCTTTCGCACGCACCGGAACAGGCGCCCGCTGCCGGGCAACCCTCACAGCCGATCTTGCGCGGGATACGCGCGTTCATTTTGGTCTCAATAAACACAACCAAAGCCATCAGAACACCAAACACCAAAAAACCGCCCGGTGGGGTGATGAACAGCGTCATGGGTTCAAACGAAGCTCCCAGCACTGCCACACCAAACAGCGTACCAGCACCAAGCAGTTCACGGATACACCCCATTACCAGCAATGTCAGCGTGAAGCCAAGCCCCATGCCAAGGCCGTCCAGCGCGGAATCCACCACATTGTGTTTTGAGGCAAACATCTCTGCACGGCCCAGAATAATGCAGTTTACCACGATCAGCGGCAAATAAATGCCCAATGCGGTATCCAGCGAGGGAAGATATGCCTTCACGAGCATTTGCAGCACGGTTACAAACGTGGCAATCACAGTGATATAGGCCGGCAAACGAACCTTATCGGGGATAATCTTGCGAAGTGAAGAAATTGCAATGTTAGAGCAAATCAGCACAAACGTTGCCGCAAGCCCCATGCCAAGGCCATTTGTGGCTACCGTTGTAACGGCCAAGGTGGGGCAGGTTCCCAGCACAAGACGAAGGGACGGGTTCTCTTTTAAAAGGCCATTCGTAATAATACGAATCCGCTCGTTCATGCCGCTTCGCCTCCTTCCGCACCAGCCAGCACATCATATGCAGCGCAGGCATGTTCTACCGCCAAAATGGCGGCATTGGATGAAATGGTAGCGCCGGAGATGGCGTCCACTTCATATGCGTTTTCCCCCGTTTTCCCTGCAAACTGCGCACCAAAACTTTCGTTGCGCACTTTCTGGCCCAGGCCCGGTGTTTCGTCATTGGCAAGGAACTTTACCGCACAAATCGTGCCATCCTCACCAAAGGCGACCATCACGGGCACCATGCCACCATATCCCTGCGCCTGCGCGGTGATCACCCAGCCCGCACCGTTTTCCGCACGCGCGGCCTCCGTAACACCTTCAACCTCTACAGGCACCACTTCAAAACTGTCTGCCTCAGGCAGAAGTTCCATTCTGGTTTGCTGCGCCGTAGCCTCTTCATTGGCTTTGATAATTGGGGCTGTCACACTATTGGTGGCCGCCAGAAGTACCGCTACCACAAGGCAGATACCGGTGAGCACA
>CAMBHV010000147.1 GCA_945867255.1 uncultured Clostridia bacterium | reverse complement strand
TACATTTCTTCGTACACGGCGTGATTTTCCATGTTGGGAGTATACGTTTTATCCCACTGTACCAGCTTGCGTGCAGTGGCCGAAATATCCTGGTAGATGCCTACCCCATACCCGGCAAGGATGGCCGCGCCAAGGGCTGTAGCTTCTTTTACAACGGGAACTTTTACGGGCAGCCCCAGCACATCGGCCAAAATCTGGCACCAAAGCGGGCTCTTTGCGGCGCCGCCAGCAAACACGATCTCTTCAGGCATATTGCCGGTGGCTTCCTTTACAAGATCCAAATGACCCTTTGTGATCATGGCTGTGTTTTCCAGAATGGCGCGATAGAATGTATAACGGTTGAATTTTTCAGGGTCCAGTTCAAAATTGGTGAATGTGGGGGCTGCGTGCTTCCAGGAAATAAAGTTCATTACATCCGAGAATGTGCACATCATGCCATAGCATCCTGCAGGGATTTGAGATGCCTGTTGATTCATCAGATCATACGGGTCCTTACCCGTCGCTTCTGCCTGTTGCTTTTCCAGCTGGCAGAAGCCGTCGCGATACCAGCGCATGACAAGGCCCGGTTTGAAGGCCAGTGCCTCATATTGCCATACGCCCGGAACAGCATGGCAGTTCACACGCACGCGGCAGCCGGGGTCCGTCTGGCCGTTGGCGGTGTTGAATTCATACTGCCAGAAGCTGCCGCCAAACACGGCTGCCTGGCCAGGGTCCACTACGCCCACACCCACGCAACCAAGCTGGGCATCGCCGCCGCCTACTACTACGGGGGTGCCTTCTGCAAGGCCGGTCTCGGCCGCGCCCTTGGCACTTACATGGGCAATCACCTCGCCGCATTACCGTACGGGCGGGAAAATATCTGTGCGCAGGCCGCATTTTTCGGCAATAGCAGGGTCCCACGCGCGCTTTTGCAAATCAAAAATACCTGTGGTAGAGCCGTTGGAAGGCTCCACTTCCAAAACGCCGGTCATTTTGTAGATCAGCCAGTCGTTGAACATACCAACGGTGGCAACTTTTTCATATACCTCGGGCATTTTGTTTTTTACCCACAGGATACGGGGCAGCGCACCCAGCGCATATGTTTGGCCCGATTCCAGATACACCTGCTTTTCCAGGCTGGGATCCATGCGGATTAACTGGCCTACTTCATCGTTGCTGCGGGCGTCTACGTTGGCACATGCCCAGATTTCGTTGCCGTCTTTGTCATACAGCACGATGCCTTCCCGCATGCAGGTGGTGGAAACGGCTGCAATGTCTTTTGGGTCGATACCGGTTTCGTTTAACACACCACGGATACAACCGGAAGCCAGCTGCCAGTTATACACCCAGTCAAAATCCATGCTGCCAGGCCAGCGGGGATCTTCTTTGTGTTCCCACTCGCGCTGCACACAACCAAGCTGGTTGCCCTGCGTGTCGAACAAAACGGCGCGCACGCTGCCTGTGCCGGCGTCCACGGCCATCAAGTACTGTTTCGCCATTTCTTATTCCTCCTAAAATATACCCTTCTTCCATATATAATGTATAAGGGAAAAAAGGGAAGTGATAACATGTCAGTTGCCAGGCCTGTCCAACAGCTGTAAAGCTGTGGTTTCGTCTGTGATCAGTACATCCAGGTATTTGCCGCGCAGTACGGCACGGATGGCATCCACCTTATGGCTGCCGGCCGCCACACCAATCACGTTTTCCAATTCCTTTAAAGTAGTAAGGGGGGTGGAAATCAGCCTGTCTTCAATGTCTGTTTCCACAGGATTGCCGTCCTTATCCAGGAAATGGCTCAATACATCGCCCACGGCACCCTGCATTTCAAGATAAAGAAAATCGTTTTTCGTTAAAATATTGGAACGCAGGATGGTGGCATCATCCTGCATGCCGCCAATGCCAACCACCGTCATGCTGGAAAGCTTTACCATACGGCTGATTTCCATCACCGATTCTTCGTTGCGCATGGCAGCCACCATCTCTTTGGTGGAAGCAAGCAGCGGCGCGGGAATGAGATACAATTTAATATTAAAAATATTGGAGCGCGTGTTGGGAAGGTAGTAATTCACCCCGCCCGTCAATGACACACACGAAATGGGCCGCTCGGTCATGGTAGCAAGGTTATTCAGCACACGGCTGGGCGTGTCGCCATAGCCCATGTTGATAAAGCAATTGTCTGTCAGACGGCCGCTGATGTACATGGCGGCAGCCTTGGCTATGGTTTCGTTCAAATCGCCATCCGGCACACTGGGCACCACAAATACGTCTTTCAGGCCGTAGGCTGCTGCCAATTCGCGTTCCACCTGCATCCGGGAGGCACTGTCTTCTCGGATCTTGAACTGGATAATACCTGTTTGACGGGCTTTTTCCAACAACTTGATCACGCGGATACGGGAAATGCCCAACAGTTCAGAGATTTTCTGCTGGGTCATATTTTCTAAATAATAGTACCACGCGGTCTTTATCATTAAAGCTTCTTCATAGTCCAAAATATATATCTCCTTTCTGCGGGATATGCACAGCGCAAAGAGCTGGAGGTATTCGTCCGGCATCATCAGGGAAATCTTTTCGTATCCCGCAAGAAAACAGGGAATATGCCATAGAAAAAACGGAACAAATGTTTTCAATAGAATCATATGTTTCGATATTTTAAGTATAACAATGAAATAATGCGCTGTCAATCAAATATCAGATTGTAACTTTTTTTAGGCGATTCGCATTAAAAACATTGATAAAAACCAGTCAAAGTTTACAAACATCTCGCGATTTTTCATGGTTTTAGGCCCAAAACACGGGAAAATGCCATACAAACTTCACGAAGAAATGGCGGTGGACAAGAAGCATGCCAGTTGACAAAAGATGCGAAATCTTTTAGAATGATATGCGTAACAAAAAATATTCTTTTAAACTTTTGTAAACTTTTTGTGGAAGGGAGAACGGAAGATGGCGCAACAAGGTGCACAAGCCGGCGGCGCGCCGCTGCTTTCTGTGAAAGGGATCCGCAAATCGTTCAGCCTGAACGCCGTGTTGAAAGGAATTGACCTTTCGGTGGGGGCGGGCGAGGTGCTGGCCCTGATCGGCGGCAACGGTGCCGGAAAAAGCACGCTGATGAAAATCATCATGGGCATCTACCAGCAGGACGAAGGCGATATTTATATTAAAGGTGAGAAGATCAATCTCTCACGGCCTTCTGTGGCGCTGGCCAACGGCATTTATATGGTGCCGCAGGAGCCCATGTTGTTCCCGAACATGTCCGTGGAAGAGAATATCCTGATCGGCTTTTCAGAAAAGCCGGCCGAATTGCGCCGGCGTCTTGTTCAGCAGATGGATGAGATCGGCTGGCATCTGGACCTTCACCGCAAGGCTTCCAGTCTGTCCATTGCAGAACAGCAGCTCGTGGAAATTTTGCGTGGGCTTTTGCGCAACGCGCGTGTGCTGATTTTGGACGAACCGACCAGCGCGCTTACTTTTAAAGAAGTAGAAAGCCTGTTCAAATGCGTGAATGATCTGCGAGAGAAAGGCATTGGTATCATCTACATCACGCACCGTTTGGCCGAAGTGTTTGAGCTTGCCACACATGTGGCAATTTTGCGTGACGGCGTTGTAACGCTGCAGGGCCCGGTGTCAGATTTCACCCGTGAGATGCTGGTGAAAGGCCTTCTGCCCCCGAACATGGAAGATGTGGAGCAGCAGGAAGGCTGCCAGGTGACCATCGATTATAAAAACCTCAAACCTGTGTTTGAGCTGAAGGATTTCTCTGGCTACGGCTTCTCCAACATCAACTTGAAGGTATATCCCGGCGAGATTCTTGGCGTTGCCGGCGTGGTAGGTGCGGGCCGTACCGAGCTTGCCACCACCATTTTCGGGCGCGATAAGGTGCTGGGCGGCAAGGTTATTCTGGACGGAGAAGATATCACCGGCCTTTCCACTGCGAAAGTTCTGGCAGCCGGTGTGAACTATGTGCCGGAAGATCGTCACCTGCATGGCCTGTTTAAAATCAGCGATGTGGCCATGAATACTACGTCCGCCATTCTGGCCCGCAAAGAGATGGGCCGCTTCCTTCTGAATAACAAGGAAGAATACAAAGTGACGCAGAAATATGTGGACGATTTCCGTACGAAGGTCACTGGACAGGATCAGCTGGTGGGCAGCCTTTCAGGTGGTAACCAGCAGAAAATTGTAATTGGCCGTGCGCTTTCCACAAAACCGAAGCTTGTCATTCTGGACGAGCCCACGCGTGGCATTGACGCCGCAGCGCGTGGCGACGTGTATAGCATCATTGCGCATCTGCGTGATGAGGGCGTTGCAGTGTTGCTGATTTCCTCCGACATGGAAGAAATCGTGGAACTTTCCGATCGCGCGGTTACCGTGTATCAGGGCCGCATCAATGCGGAATTCCAAAAATGTGATATCAACCAGGATAATC
>CAMBHV010000146.1 GCA_945867255.1 uncultured Clostridia bacterium | reverse complement strand
TGCATCCGCAACGAACTGGACAGCACAGCCCTGCGCCGCGTGGCCGTGCTGGAACCGGTGAAGCTGATCATCGACAACTATCCCGCCGGCAAAACGGAATATTTCGAACTGCCCAACAACCCGCAGGACGAAACGGCAGGCACGCGCAAGGTGGCGTTCACCGGCGAATGCTGGATCGAGCGCACCGATTTCGCGCTGGTGCCGCCGCCCAAGTTCAAGCGCCTGCGGCCGGACGGCGAAGTGCGCCTGATGGGCGCGTACATCGTGCGCTGCACCGGCACCGAACAGGACGAACAGGGCAATGTGACGGCCGTGCACTGCACGGCGGACCTGGAGACAGGCTGCGGCATGCCGGCAGACGGCCGCAAGGTGCGCGGCACCATCCACTGGGTAAGCTGCGCGCACGCGGTGGATGCCGAAGTGCGCCTGTATAACCAGCTGTTCACGCTGGAAGACATGAACGCCATGCCCGACGGCGCAGATTACAAAGATTACCTCAACCCCGAAAGCCTGCAGGTGCTGCAGGGCTGCAAGCTGGAGGCTGCGCTGGAACACGCGCAGCCGGGCCAGCGCTTCCAGTTTGTGCGCATGGGCTACTTCACGCCGGATTCCAAATGTCCGGGCGTGTTCAACCGCATCGTCACGCTGAAAGACAGCTTTGCCAAAACGATGCAGGCAAATAAGGGCTAACAGCCCCCGCGCGCCGCAAAGCGGGCGCGAGAAAACACGGAAAGGCGGAACATCCATGAATTTAGATCGCGTGAGAACGCGTTTTGCCCCAAGCCCCACGGGCTATATGCACGTGGGCAACCTTCGCACGGCGCTGTACACCTACCTCACCGCAAAGCATGAGGACGGCACGTTTATTCTGCGCATCGAAGATACGGACCAGGGCCGTTATGTGGACGGCGCTGTGAATGTCATTTATAACACGCTGCGCGAAACGGGCCTTTTATGGGACGAAGGCCCGGACGTGGGCGGCCCCGTGGGCCCCTATGTGCAAAGCCAGCGCATGGGCATGTTCAAACAATATGCCGAGCAGCTGGTGCAGATGGGCAAGGCCTATTATTGCTTTTGCACCGAAGAGCGCCTGGCCGAGCTGCACGAAAGCCAGAAGGCAGCCGGCGAGGCCGTGGGCCACTACGACGGCCACTGCCGCGATTTGCCGCCCGAGGAAGTGCAGCGCCTTCTGGATGCCGGCACCCCGTATGTCATTCGCCAGAAGATGCCGCGCACAGGCAAAACGGCGTTTGAGGACCTTGTGTACGGCCGCATCGAGGTGGATAACGCCGAACTGGAAGACCAGATTTTGCTGAAAAGCGACGGCATGCCCACTTACAACTTTGCCAACGTGGTGGACGACCACCTCATGCACATCACGCATGTGATCCGCGGTTCGGAATATCTTTCCAGCGCGCCGAAATACAACCTTTTGTACGAGGCGTTCGGCTGGCCTGTGCCTACTTATGTGCACTGCCCGCCTGTAATGAAAGACGCGCACACGAAGCTTTCCAAGCGCAACGGCGACGCCAGCTATCAGGACCTTGTGGCCAAGGGCTACCTCAGCGAGGCCATTTTGAACTACCTTCTGCTTTTGGGCTGGAGCCCCAAGGGCGAGGAAGAGATTTTCTCGCTGGAAGAGATGGTGAAGATCTGGAACCCGGCCAACATCAACAAATCGCCCGCCATCTTTGACACGCAAAAGCTCACTGCCATCAATGCGGCCTATATTCGCGCACTGCCTGCCGAGACATTTGCGCAGCTGGCTGCACCCTGGCTGGACAAAGCCGTAAAACGCGAGGTGGACCGCGCTTTGCTTTGCGCCAATTTGCAGCCGCGCTGCGAATTTTTGGGCGATATCCCGCCGCGCGTGGCGTTCATCGACGAATTGCCGGATTACGACACAGAGCTGTTCGAGAACAAAAAGCAGAAAACCACGCCGCAGACGGCGCGCGAGGCACTGGCCGCTTTGCAGGGCGTGCTGGAAGGCCTTGACACCTGGAACAAAGACGCCATCTTTGCCGCATGCAAAGAAAAGGCGCAGGCCATGGAACAGAAAAACGGCTGGCTGATGTATCCGCTTGGCATTGCGCTTGCGGGCCAGCGCTCCACACCCGGCGGCGGGACGGACCTTGCCGCCATGCTGGGCCGGCCGGAGACGCTGCGGCGCATTCAAATTGCGCTGAACAAGCTGGGCGGCTAAGCCACAGATCATCAACAGGGGCAGAGGGCATGGCTCTCTGCCCTTTGGTGCGCCCCGCGCGCCCGACCCCTATCTTACAAATGGAGGTGCCGGCTTTTATGGGCCACACACAGCAAACCCCGTCCTCCGGCGGGATGAACATCAGCGTAAAATCTTTCATCACAGCCATTGCCATGCTGGCGGCACTGATGGTGCTTACCTATGTGCTTACGTTTTTTGTGCCGGCGGGCGAGTTTCAGCGCACGCAGCTGGACGGCCAGATGGCCGTTGTGCCGGGCGCGTATCAGGCGGTGCAGGGGGGCATTCCGTTCTGGAAATGGCTGCTCAGCCCCATTCTGGTGGTGTTCAGTGAGGGCAATGTCACCATCATTGCCAGTCTGGTGTTTCTGTTCGTCATCGGCGGGGTGTTCCACTGCCTGGACGAAAGCGGCCTGATGCGCTACATGCTGGGGCGCATCGTGCGCGCGTTTGCACACCGGCGCTACCAGCTGCTTTGCATCGTCACGTTGTTCTTCATGGCAATGGGCACGCTGGTGGGTTCGTTTGAAGAATGCGTGCCGCTGGTGCCCATTGCGGCGGCGCTGGCCGCCAGCATGGGCTGGGACGCGCTGGTGGGCCTTGGCATGAGCCTGCTTGCCATCGGCTGCGGGTTTGCCACGGGCATCTGCAACCCGTTTACGGTGGGCGTGGCCCAGCAGCTTGCAGGGCTGCCCATGTTTTCGGGCGCTGTTTGGCGCGCGGCGTCGTTTGCAATTTTGTACCCGTGCCTGTGCCTGTTCCTGGTAAGGTACGCCAAAAAAATTGAGGCGCGCCCGGAAAAAAGCCCCCTTGCGGGGCGCAGCACCCCGGGCCAGGCGCCGGATATGGCCAGCTTTGCGCGTGACGCCGGCATGGATAAAGGCCTTGCGCTGTTCGCGGGCATTCTGGGCGGCGGCATTGTGTTGATTTTTGCCTCCAGCTTCATCCCGGCGCTGCAAGGCGTGCTTTTGCCGCTGGTGGCGCTCATTTTCCTTGCCGCGGAGCTTTGCGCCTGTGTGGCGTGCGGGCTGCGCGGCAAAAGGTTGGCGCGCTTTTTCAAAGACGGTGCCGTAAGCCTTGTGCCTGCGGTGGCGCTGATTTTAATGGCCTCCAGCGTGCGCTATACGCTGGAACAGGCGCATATTCTGGACACCGTGCTGTACGCGGCCACACAGCTTACGCAAAATATGCCCAAAGGGGCCACGGCGCTGTTTTTGTATGCGCTGGTGCTGGTGATGAACTTTTTCATCTCTTCCGGTTCGGCCAAGGCGTTCCTTCTCATGCCGCTCATCACGCCCATTGCCGATCTGTGCGGGCTTTCGCGGCAGGTGAGCATTCTGGCTTTCGCGTTTGGCGACGGCTTTTCCAACGTGTTCTATTTCACAAACCCCGTTCTGCTCATCAGCCTGGGGCTGGTGGGCGTGGGTTACGGCACTTGGGCAAAGTGGAGCGGCAAATTCCAGCTTGTGATCCTGGTGCTGACGGGCGGCATCCTGCTGGCTGCATCGGCGCTGATGTAGCGCGGCAACCTGCCCAAAAGGGAAGAGGGAAAGGGAAGTGGAGATATGAAAGAACAAACCATCACTGCGCAAGCGGTGCCTGCGCACGAGCGCATGCGCTTCGGGCTGTGCCTGATGTTTGTGGGCGGCTTTTTGGAATCGTACACCTATCTGCTGCACGGGCATGTGTTTGCCAATGCGCAAACGGGCAACCTGGCGCTTTTGATGTTGTATGCGGTGCAGCGTGACGCACATGCCTGGTATTACCTTGTGCCGGTCAGCGCGTTTGTTGCGGGCGTGTTTGTCAGTGAATGGCTGCGCACGGTGCTTACGCCGCGCGGGCGTGCCGCATGGCACCATTCGCTGCTGGCGGCCGAAGCCGTGGTGCTGGCGGGCATTGCGTTTCTGCCCGCCGGTATGCCGGACGCCGTTGTCATTGTGCTTGTCTCGTTTGTGTGTTCGCTGCAGCTCAATGGCTTTCGGCAAACGCGCGGCATGCCCTACGCCACCACCATGTGCACGGGCAATTTGCGCAGCGCGGCCGAGCACACCTTTTTTGCCGTGCGGGAAAGGGACGGCGCCAAGGCGCTGGCAGCCCTGCGCTATTGGGGCATGATCGGCATGTTTTGCCTGGGCGCGCTGTGCGGTGCGGCGCTGAGCGGCCTGTGGGGGCAAAAGGCCGTTCTG
>CAMBHV010000145.1 GCA_945867255.1 uncultured Clostridia bacterium | reverse complement strand
TCTTGACATTTCCAAACTCATGTCTCTGTATGGGGCTTGGGGGCCGCTTTTTCGGAAAGCGCCAGCGTGTTGGCCAGGCTTTTTTTGTATGGAGCTGTATGTGTCAAAATGTAAAACACAAGAGCCATTACACCAGCGGCCATTACCGTGTCGCTTAAAAAATGACGTCCCATGATCATCCGGCTAAGCGCCATGCCGCCCACGTAGGCCCAGCACAAAACCCATATCATGCCACGTTTGCGGGCGAATCTTACAGATACGTCGCACAGGATAAGCAGTACAAAAATACCACACGCGGAGGCTGTGTGCCCGGAAGGAAAGCTGGTGCCACCGTTTCCGAACGGGTGAAGCCAGCTTGTGAAGTGAGAAAAATCCCCTGTAGCCAGCATATCATCAAACCGTGTACGGGCCCAAATCTGTTTTAGCAGATTGATCACGGTAAGTTCCAGCGCAAAATATACGGTTCCCCAAAAACATGCGAACCGAAGGCGCCCCAGGCGCACGGCTGAAGCCATAGCGTAGCGAAGCCCTGGTATGGCACATGCCGTAAGGAGAAGCCACGCGATACATGTAAACACAGCCGGTAGCGGTGCGTCACGTTCCATGAGACCCAGATAGGAGTAGATGGCTAAACCAACGCAACCTGCCACAGCCAAAGCAGCGCATAAAGCGCGAAGTGCAGGGGAAAGACGCTTGTCTGCCGCAGCACATAGTACCAAGCCGACAGCAGGAAGGTACAATGGGTAGTACCCGAATGTTTCCATCAGAATCGCGGGCAAAAACGAGGGGGAATACAGCGTATGGTTAAGAGGAAGATCCCACAGGGCGCCGGCGGCCATGCCCACGGCGAATAAAATAAGGCCCAGCCAATGCGCACGCGTAAAACGGGTGTCTTTTCTCATGAAGTTTCCTCCGGCGGATGCTTTCTTGATACATATATCATATCATAGAATGCTCTTGCAGGCAAAGCATGGCAAGGTGTATCATAACGTTGTATGGAAAAAGGCTACATTGCGGCGTTGCCGCGCAGAAGAAAGCAGAGAGGTGCGGATAGATATGGAGTATCGCATTTTGGGCAAAACTGGCTTGAAGGTTTCTGCCGTGGGGTTCGGCGGGATCCCCATTCAAAGGCTGGATGCTGAACGTACGCGTGAGTTGATGCTGGCACTGGCAGAACACGGTATGAATTATATCGACACAGCACGTGGGTATACCGTCTCGGAAGAATACTTGGGCCAAGCACTTTGCGGTGGGCTGCGGGATAAATTTATCCTGGCAACCAAATCTATGGCGCGCACGTATGAAGCCATGGCGGCAGATATTGAGATCAGCTTGCGTAATTTACGTACAGATTATATCGATGTGTATCAGATGCATAACCTGAAGCCCGAAGAATTTGAACTGGCTTTTTCCTCTGAAGGGGCAGCAGCTGCTATTCAGGACGCGATTCGCGCAGGCAAGGTAGGGCACATGGGGGCCACGGCACATGCTGTGGAATCTTTTGAAAAACTGCTGGATTATCCGCAGATAGAGACTATCATGTTCCCTTATAATATTGTAGAAAATCAGGGCGAGGAATTGATGGCGCGTGCCAAACAGCAGAATGTGGGTGTGATTGCCATGAAGCCCATGGCGGGTGGAAACCTCACGGATGGTACACTGGCGCTGCGGTATATTTTGCAAAATCCCAATGTGACATTGGCCATTCCTGGAATGGCAGAGATAAAAGAAGTGCAGGAGAATGCGTTGGCCGGCCAGAAAGTGAGACCGCTGACACCGCAGGAAGAAAGCCAAATTGCACAGATCCGCAAGGAGCTTTCCGGTAACTTCTGCCGACGTTGTGGGTATTGTGCGCCATGCACCGTGGGAATTGATATTCCTTCCTGCTTTTTGTTTGAGGGCTATCTGAAACGGTATGACCTCGCTGGGTGGGCAAAGGACAGATACCATGGTATGAAAGTGAAAGCCTCTGCCTGCATCGAATGTGGCAAGTGTGAAAGCCGATGCCCGTATGAGTTGCCTATCCGTCAAAAATTGAAAGAAGTGGCTGCGGCCTTTGGAGAGTAAAATCGCTTTTGCATGCACAAAATTTTTGATTGTAAGTTATAGAATAAATTCAAAAAGCCTTCCGCTATAGTGGAAGGCTTTTTGAATTTATGGGGGCATTTGTTCTATCACCGCAGAGATATGGCCACTTTTCATTACGGCACGGGAGAGATTTTTATAAACTGCATCTGTAAACACCGCTGCGCTAAACGATGGGAAGATCGTTAGCGTGTTGCCCAAAATGTCATCTGCTGCGAGATGAGGGGCAGTGGTGTATTCACCCTCTTTAGGAAACAAGAACCAGACAACGCTGTGTTTGTACCGCAGCTGTCAATTAGCATTTAGGGCCGGGGCCGTTGAGAAGGCTATCCACGGGCTTTCTTTGATCTATTGTGCCAAATATTCTACAGTTACACGAACATAGCGGACTTTATACTATGATATGCCGAGTTATGCTCTCATGTGGATAGAGTAACTGCATTCGGAAAGAAAAGCGGTCCCAGCACCGGCGGTGCGCTAGGGGGATATCTGTAAGTGTTATTGACAGGGAAGGGCGTCCCTTGGGGACATTTGAGTGCGTTTGCGATGGAAAATGGCTACGTGCTGCCTTTGTGACAGTCGGTTACAAATAGGGCGCATGGCCACCAGCGGGAAGACTTTCTTTTTTCAACGATTTGTACTATACTGGACACAAACAATGGAATACCGTGGCAAAGGAGCGGGCGGAATGGAATATTTGCTGGAAAATGAATTTTTGCAGGTAAGGGTATCCAGCCAGGGCGCAGAGCTTGTTAGCGTAAAGGAAAAGTCTAATGGGAGAGAACTTTTGTGGCAGGCCGATGCCGCTGTCTGGGGCCGCCATGCCCCTATTTTGTTCCCATATTGCGGCCGGTTGAAAGAGGGCGCGTTTGTGCATAAAGACGTGCGCTATGAGGGCGGCCAGCACGGTTTTGCGCGCGATATGGAACATCGTCTTTTGGAACAGGATGCAAATCATGTGTCGTTCTGTCTGGAGGCGAATGTGCTCACCATGGAAAAATTCCCGTTCGCGTTTCGCCTGATCAGCACTTATTCACTGGAGGGTATGAGCCTTGTGCACAGTGTGCAGGTGGAAAACCAGAGTGCAGAGGAAATGCCGTTTTCATTTGGGTATCATCCGGGGTTTGTCTGCCCATTTGACAGTGAACATGGCACGCAGGATTATGTGCTGCGTTTCGATACGCCGCAAAGCCCCGTTGTAGTTGAGGTGGACGAGCAAAGCGGCCTTGTGACAGGCGGCACGCACGTGTGGTTTGAGAATCAAACGGATATTCCTTTGACGGACCATTTATTTGACCATGACAGTGTATGTATGAAGGCGCTGACAGCTCACACGCTGAGCCTGACAGAGAAGGAGACCGGCCGCAGTGTGGCGGTGGATATTACGGGTTTCCCCTACGTATTGGTTTGGAGTGTCAAAGGCCCTGTACACTTTGTGTGTATCGAGCCGTGGCATGGCCTGCCGGATACGGAAAATGCCACGGGCGAGTGGATGGAAAAGCCCGCCACCGTACATCTTGCCCCGGACACATCATGGCACACACAGCTTCGCATGACATTTCAGTGTTGAGAAAAAGGCCCCGGGCGCATGTAAAATGCGCCGGGGGCCTGCTTGCTATGCACTTCAGATTAATTCGCACAGAATGCTGTTCTGCAGCAGCATGCCCTGAGGAAGAAGACGCAACACATCGCCGTCGAACACGGCAAGTTTGCGGCGGCATAAGGTGTGGATAAAATCCATCTGCGCGTTGGAGAACTTTGTCCCGTAGGCCTGGCGTAATTTCTGCAGGGAAAGTCCTTTCGCAAGCCGCAGCTGCAGCATGATATAATCCTCTTGCGTGCAAGAACCATCCTGTGTATATATGGCCGGGCCGGCAGTGAATTGCGCCGTGCTTTGGCTGCAGAAAAAACGTCTGCCCGCAAGGCAGCTGTGGGCCTGAGGGCCAAGGCCCAGATAATCTTCGCAGTTCCAATACAGAAGGTTATGCCGGCTTTCACAACCCGGCTTTGCAAAATTGGAAATCTCATATTGCTTATATCCGTGTGCGGCCAGGGTGTCTACACAGGAAAGGTAAAAATCGGCGGCTTCATCATCTTCCGGAAGGCCGTCAGGCGGCATTTGGCCCCACGGGGTGCCGGGTTCGAGCTTTAAAAGGTAACATGAGATGTGGGTACAGCCGCCTGCCTGCAACAAAGAAAGTGTGTCGAACAGTTCGGTTTGTGTATATTGAGGCAATGCCAGCATGATATCGCCCGAAATGTTGGAAAAACCGGCGTTTTGTGCAAGTTTCAGTGCAAGACGGCTTTGCAGGGCCGTGTGTACGCGTCCCATGCG
>CAMBHV010000144.1 GCA_945867255.1 uncultured Clostridia bacterium | reverse complement strand
GTACCGTTCGGCATTTTGAGAGTCGTGATATCGCTCACCGTTCCCGAAACACCGGAATGGATGTCTGCACCCACAAACCCCTTGGCTCGTCCTACCAGCGTACCCACCTTTACGGTGTCGCCCTTCTTCACCGCCACTTCACATGGCGCACCGATGTGCTGGCTCATAGACAGCACAATTTTCTGCGGCAATGGCATCACCTGTGTGGCACTGCCTGCCGTATTCTTTCTGTGCGGCACTGCCGCGCCTTTTGCGCTTCGCGCAAGGCTCCAACTCATTTTTCAGAACCCCCTGCCTTCATTCGCCCGGCGGGCACACCCGCCGCAGGGCTTCAATCACATGGATTCATTTTAGCACCGTATTTCCCAACGAGTCAATCGTTCTTTTCGATGATTATTCAGTTTCACAAGGCTTTTTTTCTTAAAATTTAGTATTTCACACACAAAAATGGTAAACGTTTACATTTTCGTCCTTCTTTGTCAAAATTTTATCATTTTTTCTATACTTTTTCCTTGTTTGTTTTTTGTTTTGTCCGGTGTGCACAACAAGCAAAATTTCACCGGTTCCGTACAGAGCACACCTTGCGTTCCGGCGCAGGAATATGCTATACTGAATATACTATACTTTATGTATAAATTTAAATGGTGTCGCCCTTTTGTGCACACCGTACGCTGGAGGCCGCGGCATGCCTTTTCTGGTGACAGATTCCGCCACACCTTTGCCGGCAGAAACCTTGCCCGCACTAAAACTAACATATTATTATGAAAGTTCCGCACGTGGAGAAATATATGCTTATCTGCGTTGCTACGTGCATAAGGGAGATTTTTGTTATAACCTTTTGGTGTTCGAGGAAAGCCCACCCGTTTCCCGTCGAATCGGGTTTGCCTTGTGCCCTGCGCAAAATGCGCAGCAATTTCTGTTTGCTTCTTTTGCAAAACCTGCCAGCACAGAATCTTTGACGCTATGCAGCATCCAGAACAGCGGCCTCGCTTGTGTTACCCGCCACCTGGTTGCCCCGCAAGCCCGGCGCAGCGCAGGCGAAGACGAACAGGGCCCTTATTGGTGTGCAGAAGGCACCTTGCCCGCATCCGTCTTTCTGGAAGCCTTTGGGAAAGCGCCTCAGGCAGGTGAACTTTGGCCTGGCAATGTGTTTTTGTATGATACTTCCGCCCCCGGCTTTGGCGCAGCGTTTCCGTGCCAGAATGTACAGGGCGTATGGCAGGCCAGGTTTGAGCCATTCACGATTGTTCCATATTAAACTGGCGGGCAATTGCCGCTACACAATGTTCACATAAGGTTTGGGAGGCTGTTGTTATCATGTTGAAATTCCTGCTGAAACTACTTGCTTGGTTGGGAGCTGTGGCCGCAGCAGTGGTCGCACTGACCTATCTGGGAAAGAACCGCTCCAATGATTATATCGAGATTTACTCTGACGACGAAGATGACGTGTTCTGAGCTTCAAACACAAAACCGCCCTGTGGCTTGCATTTATGGCCACAGGGCGGTTTTCAGTTTCTCATCAGGCAATCAGCAAGGCATTTGTGATGTGTCACAAAGTGGCTCGTAGTACTTTTGGCGGTAGGTTTCCAGCATATCATTGAAGTTTGGCACAAACCCGTCATGCATGTTGCGGCGCAGTGCATGTGCGTCAAAATGGTCATAATCTTCCTCCGAACCTACAATGCGTGCCGCAATGTTGGAACAATGATCCGAAATACGTTCCAAATTCGTAAGGATCTCCAGAAAGATCACACCGCTTTCGATTGCACACACGCCCCGTTTTAGGCGTTCGACATGCCGTTCTCTCAGAGATTCTATCATGGAGTCGATTGTCTCCTCCAAAGGCTCCACTTTCTCAGCCACATGCACATCTCCGCTTTCAAACGCCGAATAGGTAATATCGAGAATCTCACACAATGCTTCGTGCACCAGCAGCAGTTCCCGTTTGGCCGCATTGGAAAACACGATATCTTTGTCATGCATCTCCTGGGCGCGTTCCATCACGTTCACAGCGTAGTCCCCGATTCGTTCAAATTCAACTACATAGTTGATCAGCTCGTTTACCTTCCGGCTCTCTGTAACGGATAGGCTTTTATTTGTAATCTGAACAAGATAGTTGGAAATGCTCACTTCCAACTTATCAATCACAGCCTCGCGCCGGTTCATACGAGTTACCGATTCTTCCCTGTACTCAAACAAAAGTGGAACGCACACATCATAATTTTTTCGTGCATTGCGCGCCATGGTTTCCACGGCCGCCTTCGCCTGCTGCACCGCCACAGCCGGCGACTGGAAGAGCCGCTCGTCCAAAACAGGGATCTCTGCATCGGTATCTTCGCTTTTTTCGTCTGGAATTGTAAGTTCAGAAAGTCGAACAAGAAGTTTCGAAAACGGGAGAAGCATCAAGGTTGCAATGATGCTGGTTGCCGTGTGGAGGTTTGCAATAGAGCCTTTCGTCATGAGGGCATCCCAGAAAGGTATGCCAAACAAAGCCTTGACACCGTAAATAACGATCATGAAAAAAGCCGTAGAGATTACGTTAAAATACAGATGAATGATAGCGCTTCGCTTTGCGCCCTTGGATGCCCCGATTGCGGCCAGCATTGGGGTAAAGCAAGTGCCGATGTGTGTACCCAGCACAATAGGCACTGCATTTCCGAATGTTACCACACCCGTATCGCTTAGCGCCTGCAGAATGCCAACACTGGCAGAAGAAGATTGAATTGCCACCGTTGCAGCCAGCCCAGCCAAAAGCCCCAGCAATGGGTTTTGCAGCGCAGTGAACACACGGATAAAGAATTCCGAATCTTTCAGGGGAGCCACCGCTGTCTCCATCATGAACATGCCTGTAAATAAAATACCAAACCCCAGCATAATCTGGCCTACATTGCGCCGGCCTGGAGATTTAAAAAACACGTACAAAATGGCGCCTACAAACGCCACAACAGGCGCGAATGTAGTGGGGTTGACTGCCTGCATCCAAAAACTGTCGCCGGAGATATCCGCCATACGAATGATCTGCCCGGTGACGGTAGTGCCGATATTGGCTCCCATGATAACACCAACCGCCTGAGACAACCCCATAATTCCAGAGTTTACAAGCCCAATGACGATAACGATCGTTGCCGCAGAAGACTGCAGCACACCGGTGATAAGTGTGCCAAGCAGCACGCCCAACACAGGTGAGGAAATCAGTTTTTGCAGCACTGTCTGCATTTTCCCGCTTGCAATCTTTTCAAGGCCAGAGCCCATGATGCTCATGCCATACAGAAAAAGGGCAATGCCGCCCGCCAGATTGATTGCGTCGAAAATGGTCATTACCGCTTGTTCCCCTTCACAGAAAAATCCGGCGCCTGTGCGCACGATGTTGCATGCTGCCAAACGCTATCAAATTTATGATAGCATCCTGCATGCAGGGCGCGCAAGGCTCCGGATGAAAAAAATACAGAGTTTTTTTACTTTTTCTTTGCTTTCTTTTTACAATTCAAACTTTTACCCTTCCTATTCCACTGTTACCGACACGCCGGCAGGTGCACAAACGGCAACTTCGCCTTCCAACTGAAGCCAGCCTGTATGCTCACAGATATGGTCCGGGCAGACACTGTTTATAAATCGCACCGCGCCATCTTTCACCTGAAGCGTAACGGGAAAAGCAGCGCCTTCTATCTCAAATGTACCGTCTCGGTTCAGCGGCAGGCGCATAGTCTCTCCGCCTGCAATGTCCACGCGCGCCATTGCACCCGCATCGCCGCGATGCAAAAGGAAAAAAGCCAGTGCTGCCAAAGCCAGCGCCGCCAATACGAACCAGAGGTTTTTCTTCACATTTGGCCATCCCCTTCCCCTTGCGCTTTTTCCTATTCCCAACTATACTATAAACAAATGCATAATGCAAAATAAGGAGTTGACAACGTGAGAACCGAACAAGAACTCATGCAAAGCATTGACACTTTCCTTTGCGAGAATAAGGACGCCATGCTGGCGGATCTGAAAACACTGATCGATCAACCCAGCGTGCGTGGCGAGGCCGTACCAGGTGCACCTTATGGCGCGGATGTGAACGCCGCGCTGGAAAAGACACTGGCCATTGCAAAACGCATGGGGCTTGAAACCAAGAATTGTGATGGTAATATCGGCTGGGCCCAGTTGCCGGGCAAAAGCGAAAAGCAGATTGCTACTATCGCGCATCTGGATGTGGTCCCCGCGGGTAACGGATGGGAGTCTAATCCGTTTGAAATGATCATAAAAGATAACTGTGTGATCGGCCGTGGCACCCTGGATGACAAAGGCCCTGCCGTTCTTACCCTTTATCTTGCCAAATTTTTCAAAGAGCGTGGTGAAGTGCCTCCTTATACGCTTCGCCTTTTGTTCGGCACAGATGAAGAGACCGGCATGGAAGATGTAGAGTGGTATCTGGAGCATTATGATGCACCT
>CAMBHV010000143.1 GCA_945867255.1 uncultured Clostridia bacterium | reverse complement strand
GCAAAGAAAGGCCTGCCACAAAATGCAAAGCCCCAGTGAGCCCCAAGCACAAAACAGCGGCCACTGCCGCAAGGTTGGCCGCATAGCGCAGCATGTCCGGCTTTCTTGCCTGTTGCACAGCGAGCCCCCCTTGTGAATGAAGATAACCAGTATCAGTATAGCAAAAAAAGCACGAAAAAAAAAGATATTTCCCACTCGCTTTGCAGGTTTCATGGATTTTCTGACGTCTTTCCCCACGCAGGTGCGCACCCGGCTTTTGTGCATTCCCAAAGCCAGGTGCGCAGACATTATTTCAGAACAAGAAGCCGCCTTTCCATCAATCGTAAGCAAACACAACCCGGGTCACTCTGGCGTCAGAGGTATCAGACGAATCTTCCTGAGAACCCAGCCAGCCAGTGTAATATACTCGCGCCGTATCTCCGGCCTGCAATTTCTGAGACAGTTCACACCCCTGAGAGAGCTGTGTAAAATGCAATTCACAGCCATCTTCCAAACGAAGGCTGATCGAACTTTTGGCGATTTTTATAATTTCGCCCTGGATGCTCATATCTGCTTCCTGGGCATCCGTACGCACCTCTATCCGCTTAACTTTCATGCGAGAAAGGTCTGTGCCGCACAATTCACCCGTGTAATGCACACGGATCACATCCCCCGCCTGAGGCTGTTCGTCATCTGTGCTGCTGTTTGCGTACATTTCTAACACCCGGCCGTCTGCAAGATGTAACACAAGGGTTCCCGTTTCACTCTGCTTTTCCAGCACAGCGTCAAACTGGCTTGTGGGAGCAAGGCGCACATCACTGACCCGATATACAACACACTGTGGGTTTTGTACATCTTCCTCCACCAGCTGGCCACGCGAATACACCAATATCTTTCCACCCTCATAAAACCCATTCGGTGTGTCGAATTCCACATACTGCGTATCAAAGGTATAGCGCCCGCCGCAATTTGTCTGTACAGTCATGCTATGCTTCTGCTCATCGTAGCTTTTCACCGTGGCAAGCGTCTGCACCGCAACCGGCTGCACGGCACATTCCAACACATTTCGCACCACCACCCCGGAGGTATCACTACCGTTCAGTTCACCATCGAACACGATACGCACCCACATGCCAACTGCGGCACCATCACGCAGAGCGTTCACTGTATCAGCGGTGGCAAAGGTATACTCTTTACCACTACTTGTGCGGATGGAAGTATCATTTAAAGCGGCACGGGTTACCACACCATCTATCGTACTGCCCGTATACACCGGGTCAGCGGCCTGTGCCTGCGCAGTACGGATGCAATAAATATCAGGCCTGTTTTCCCCCTTACCGGACAGGCTGCCTTGGTACATCACTTCAACCTTTGCGCCCGCTGCAAGTCCTTCTGATGGTAAAATAGTATCCGTTCCCAGCTTCAATACATATTCCAATCCACCATTTGTTCGAAGAATCAGTGTATCATCCGTATAATCCAGCACCTCACCGTATACCGACGTCATATTTTCCGGCATCTCTTCACTTTGTGAAGATATACTGTTTGTCTGCGGCTTTGACGCACCACATGCCGTAAACAGCATTACCACACACAAAAATGCCGCTGCCATTTTATAAAACACTATTCTCATCTGTTTCATTACGGTCTCTCCATTTTTCCCGCTTTCAAGGCGCACCCAATTTGTGTCTGCCTCAGATAAGCTATTCGCTATTCCCGAGGCAGATATCCATGTCCTACACCACACGCTTCATTTTCGTCTTTGTTTTTTCATGCAAAAGCAGTGCCATATCCGCCCATATCCGCTTTCATTCGTATAGGGCTAACACCATAGTTTCATGTAAATCCATAGTAAAAACTTTCCCGATAAAATAAAAGGCGCACCCAATACTGGGTGCGCCTTTATCGCAGTGAAAAACAGGGGAAAATTACTCAGCGTCGCTTTCCTCGACAGGTGCATCGTTCAAAAGCGCTTTCATGGAAAGGCTGATACGCTTTTTATCATAATCCACATCGATCAGCTTCACATTCACTTCCTGGCCCACGCTCAGCACATCAGAAACCTTCTCCACACGCTCGTTGGAGATTTCGCTGATATGAACCAAGCCATCGATACCCGGCAGGATACGCACGAACGCGCCAAATTTCGTGATGCTGACAACAGGCGCAGTAAACGCAGAACCAATGGGATATTCTGCCTTAAATTTCTCCCAGGGGTTATCCTCTGCCTTTTTATAGCCAAGGGAAACTTTCTTGTTTTCGGTGTCCAGATCTTTTACATATACTTCGATCACATCGCCCACCTTCACAACTTCAGAAGGATGCTTGATGCGGTTCCAAGAAAGCTCCGAAATGTGCACAAGGCCGTCTACACCGCCAATGTCCACAAAGGCACCATAATTGGTCAGGCTCTTCACCGTACCGGTGTACTTCTTGCCCACTTCCACAGACTGCCAGAACGCCTCACGTGCAGCGTCAGCTTTCTCCGCCAGAACCGAACGGATAGAGCCTACGATATGGCGGCCCTCACACTGAATGATGCGCAGCTGTACATTCTGATGCACCAGCGCGGTGTAATCCTCACTGTGGCGCAGCGTAGCCTGCGAACGAGGCACGAACACACGCACATTCTTCACAAGCGCTACCAGGCCGCCGGAATTGGACTCTGTTACATAACCGTCCATAATCTCACCGCTCTCTACAGCGGCAGCCACTTCTTCCTTGCCCTTATTTTCGTCAAAGCGCTTTTTCGAGAGATAGACAATGCCTTCCTGATCGTTCACTTTCGTCACAATGAGGTCGAGCTCGTCACCTTTCTTGACCACATCTTCCGTTTTGGCAGACGGATCATTAGTGAGTTCTTCAAGCTTGACGAAACCCGTCTGCTTCGTGCCGATATCCACCTGGATCTCGCTGGGGCCTACCGCCGTAACGATGCCCTTCACGACCTTGCCGCTGTACACCGGCTTCAGGGAAGCATCGATCATTTCCTCAAAGCTCAATTCCTCTTCACGAATTTCCTCGCTCATACAGCTCAGTACCTCCTCAATGATAGACGATGGCGTGGACGCCCCCGCCGTCACACCTACGGTGTTCGCACCAAGAAACCATTCCGGCCGTAATTCAGCTGCCGTTTCCACGGAATATGCCCTTGTGTGTTTTGCCGCAACCGTGACAAGCTTTTGCGTGTTGGAAGATTGTCTGCCCCCGATCACGATCATTACATCGCACCGGCGTGCAAGGCTCTCTGCCTCTTTCTGCCTCGTCTCCGTAGCATTACATATTGTATCAAAAATAAGTGCGTTTGTATAGAGTTTTTTCAGAAACTCTGCACATTCAGCCCATTTTTTCACTTCGAATGTCGTCTGAGCAACCATAAAAATACCATTTTTAGTATTTTCTGGAATACAAAGCGCCTTTAATTCACTCAAATCTGAAAATACATATACCGGCCCAGTTGCATGCCCCATAATGCCCTGAACTTCCGGATGATCCCGATTCCCTGCAATGAAGAGCGTTTTTCCCTGCTCACCAGCCTGCGCAGCAATGCGATGGATCTTTGCCACAAAAGGACACGTAGCATCATGCACGGAAATATGAAGTTCTGCCAGTTCATCGTATACAGACTGCGGCACCCCATGGCTGCGGATCACCACTTCATACCCGGGCGGCACCGCCTGAATGGATGGTGCTGTTACAGCACCCCGGCGTTCCAAATCCGCCACACACTGAGGGTTATGAATCAGTGGCCCCAATGTAGCCACCTGTGTGCCCTCATCCAGCAAGCGATATGTCATGTCTACCGCACGAGCCACACCGAAGCAGAAACCCGCTGTTTTTGCCCGAATGATCTGCATATCTGGTTCCTTTCCGGCCCGTGGTGGCCACACTTTTTCATGCATAACGAATATTTTCCTCATACAGGCGCTTCCACTCTGCCTGCAGTCTCTCTTTACATGCGCGCAACTTGGTGGCGCTGCGCACCTCGCCCAAGGCCAGCTCCTCCGCCGGGATAGGCGGGCCGAACACTACAGTGCAGCGGCCAAATATACGCATTTTCCCGCCCTTGTAAATAATGCGGCACGGGATCATATCCACCCCTGCGGCGCTTGCAATGACGAATGCGCCGGATTTCAGCCTTCCGGGCTGGCCGTCTTTGGAACGCGTGCCTTCCGGAAAAATCAGTGCCCCACGGCCTTCCTTTACCTGCTGAACGGCTTGTTCCACAACAGCCGTATCTCCTTTTCCGCGGTGTACTGGCACCACGCCTACATGCCGCAAAAACCAGGTGACAAAACCATTCACTTCAAACAGTTCTTCTTTTCCCAACACAATCATGCGCGGGCCCCAAAAGCGCGCCAGCACCACAAACACGGGGTCGATAGCCGAAATATGGTTTGGCGCCAGCACAAAGCCTCGCCCGCTGATCAGATGTTCGCGTCCTACTACGCGAATACGAAATGCAATATGCCATACAAGCCATGCCAACGGCACGATGATACAATAAAACAACGCTCTGCCCCTTTCTGCACTTCAGCGCATCAGCTTTTCGCGCACAGTGTGCACAAG
>CAMBHV010000142.1 GCA_945867255.1 uncultured Clostridia bacterium | reverse complement strand
CACTCACCACTGGGTTAAACCTTCCCCCCTCCCCCCCCCTCTCTTTTCCCCCAAAAAAAAACACCCCGGGGGCGCCGCGCTTTCCCCGGCCCCGCCGCCCAGATAAAGGGGGAAGAGGAAATGGCCGTCATGATACCACAGGGCTATGAAAGCGTGCTTGGTCTGTATGAAACGCAGAAAGCTATTGGCCTGATCAAGCAGGTGTTTCTTGCCAAATTGTGCAGTGCACTGCACTTAAAGCGTGTAACTGCTCCACTTTTTGTAGATCCTTCGCTTGGGCTAAATGATAACCTGAACGGCGTGGAACGCCCAGTGGCATTTGACGTTCCGGCCGTGCACGGCACGGCAGAAGTGGTACATTCACTGGCAAAATGGAAACGTCTGGCGCTGCATGAATACGATTTTTTCCCTGGTAATGGTCTCGTTACCGATATGAACGCCATTCGCCGTGATGAAGAGCTGGATAATCTTCACTCCATCTACGTAGATCAGTGGGATTGGGAAAAGGTGATCCTTCGGCAGGAGCGCACCCGCACATACCTGGAAAAGACTGTGCAGGATATCGTGCACGCCGTATGCGGCACACTGGACGAAGTAAAATGGCAGTTTCCGGCACTTTCCGTGCAGCTTTGCCGCGATGTAACCTTTGTGACAAGCCAGCAGCTGGAAGACCGCTGGCCCGAAAAAACGCCCAAAGAACGTGAAAACGCCATCTGCCAGGAATGCCGCACTGTGTTTATCGAGCAAATTGGTGCGCCGCTGGCCAGCGGAAAGCCGCACGATGGGCGCGCACCCGACTATGATGATTGGAAACTGAACGGTGATATCCTGTTTTGGCACGAACCATTGGGCTGCGCTATGGAAATCAGCAGCATGGGTATCCGTGTGGATGCAGAAAGCCTTGCCAGCCAGCTGAAGGCCTCCGGCTGTGAAGAGCGCGCCAAACTCGCGTTCCACAGCGCCCTGCTTCGGGGCGAATTACCGCTTACGATTGGCGGTGGCATCGGTCAAAGCCGGCTTTGCATGCTGATGCTGGGTAAGGTACACATTGGCGAAGTGCAGGTATCCCTGTGGGATGATGCCACACGGAAAGCATGTTTGGATGCCGGTGTACAGCTTCTATAATTAGAGTGCCGATAAAAAACGTGGGGTAGTGTACTACCCCACGTTTTTTCCTAAGTTCGCGTCTACATCTACCAGTTATTTACGGCATGCTCTGCAAAGGCCGGAAGTTCTTCTATGGTCAATTTCGTGCCGTCTGCCAACACCGCTGTTCCATGAAACCGGCCAAACATTTGATGGCAACAGTTTCGCACAATCAACGCTTGTATTTTTGTTGTTCTGTCAAATTCCGGAACAAGCGTAAGATCCAGCTGCCCTTCATCGTCATACAGACGCCATGGTTTCATATAATCCGCGCCGAGCTCAAAGTGCACACGCCCCAGCTTTGTCAGCGTTTCGCCATAAAACAGCATATTCTCTGTAGCCTGCGAGGTGTCTCCAAACCCGCAACCAAGGTTGAACCCAAACATCCTTCCTTCTACCGTACCAGCCCCGTTGGACCAGTACCATTCATTGTGATATGGCCACACACCGCGGCCCCAGTCCAAAAGGCCAAACGCACCTTCTTCAAATGTATAAGCCTGGCCTTTGTACACGGCCCGTCCACGTGCTGTCATACAATTAATCTTCTGGTTGTAGTAAAACATACGCGGCGATTCCCGAAACGGGGTTTGAATAACTGCAGAGTAGGGAATCGTTTTTTCCAGTGTGATATTCGCCTCAAAATCCCGTGCGGAAAATGACAGATATCGCGTGGCTCCCTCTGTTTTGAAACGGAGATGTACCCCTTGCTTGTCGTAAGTGATATCGCTGTCCTTTTCTGCGCTCTCCGGCAAATGGAGGCTTGAGAACGGGAATGGGATCAATTTATTGATGTTCGCTATCATTGTACCTTTTTTAAAATCGAACAACATAACCCCCACCTGCCCCGCATATGAGGCATGGCCAAAGGTAAACTGCAAGCATTTTTCGCCATCGGATACCTGATAAAAGTCCCACTCCTTGATGCGTAGCGGTGAAGCCTTGATATCTGCGCGGCAGTAGGTCTGAACCGCATGTGATGCCCATCCCGGCGTAATTCTGCCTTGTTTATCCAACACCATACCCGGTGTTTTGATTTCATGCTGGTGCATGAATTCACCTTCCTTTTGCCCAAAGCTTTACAACATGTATATTTTATCTCATATTTTACCACATCCGATTTTAAAAAAGGCACCAAAAAAGGAGGATCCCCTTTGGGCAACCCTCCAATGGAAACATGCGCTATATCCTGTGTTCTTTATCTCTGTATAGCGGACATCTCCGCAAAAGAAACCCGGCAAGCCAAAGAAGGTGGTTGCCCGACTTTCGGCCCGGATGATGTTGACCACACAAATTATACAAAGCCCGCTCCGCCGCCTCATCGCCATTGGGTTTTCCACTCTGGAGTATAACCTGTTTCCTTCTCGGTTTCTCCATGCCAGCACCGGTGCTACCATACCTATACCTGTAAATACAAAAAACAGCACAGCTTTACCTGTCGACAACTGCACATAGCCATTGTTCAGGTATAAAGCTAGCCAAAACACCACCGCGGCAGCATAACATGCAGCCAGGCAGGTGCTTGTAAACGATATCGTATTTCTTTTACCCGGTTGCAAGCCTCTTTTGTCTTACTTTTTTGCAACGATATCCGATTTTTCTTTGTTTATCACACACTCTTCAACAAAAATGCGGGCCCTGCCATAAAGCAGGGCCCGCACTTTTCGCATTGAATTTTACAATCAGGCTTTTTTCTCTTCCTTGCCATAGAAGGCTTCTTTGTACAGCTCCTCGATCTCGCTGACAAGAGGATATACAGGGTTTGCTGTGGTGCACTGGTCTTCAAACGCTTTGTAAGAAAGCTCATTCACCTTGCTCATGAACTCTGCCTCGCTGATACCGCAGGCAGAAACCGACATGGGCCGGTCAGTGGCACGCATCAATTTCTCAATGGCCTTGATCAGGCTGTCCACAGCTTCCTGTGTAGATGCCTTCGCATCGCACAGGCCTACACGGCGGGCGATCTTTGCATAGCGTTCGTCCGCTACATACTCTTTATACTTCGGGAACGATGCAAATTTTGTGGGTTTCGTGGCATTGTACTTAATCACATACGGCAGCAGAATGGCATTGGCACGGCCGTGAGGGATATGATATTCGCCGCCCAGCTTATGTGCCATGGAGTGGTTCAGCCCCAGGAATGCATTGGTAAAGGCCATACCGGCAATGCAGGAAGCATTGTGCATCTTCTCGCGGGCGAGACGGTCACCATTGTAGGATTTTTCCAGATAAGCGAACACCATTTCGATGGCGTGCAGCGCAAGGCCGTCCGTATAGTCGTTCGCCATGGTGGACACATATGCCTCAATGGCATGTGTGAGCACATCGAGGCCGGTGTCTGCCACAATGCTCTTGGGCATGGTCCATGTGAATTGCGGGTCGATGATAGCTACATCCGGGGTAAGGCTGTAGTCGGCCAGAGGATACTTGATGTTGCCGTTCTTCTTGTCCGTAATTACAGAGAAGCTGGTCACTTCACTGCCTGTGCCGGAAGTGGTAGGAATGGCCACCAGTTTTGTCTTGGTGCCCAGTTTCGGGAATTTAAACGCACGTTTACGGATATCCAGGAAGCGCTGGCGCAGGCCGTCAAAGCTGGTTTCCGGATGCTCATAGAACAGCCACATACCCTTGGCCGCATCGATGGCGCTGCCGCCGCCAATGGCAATGATCACGTCCGGCTGGAAGGCGCGCATAGCCTCCACACCGCGCATGATGCATTCCACGCTGGGGTCACTTTCCACATCAGAATAGATTTCAGAGTGACAGTACTGTTCGCGCTTACGCAGATAATACAGCACCTTGTCCACATTGCCCAGTTTCACCATCACAGGGTCCGTCACGATGAATGCACGGGAGATATCTTCCATTTTCTCCAGGTACTGGATGGAATCTTCTTCAAAATAAATCTTGGGCGGCACCTTGAACCACTGCATATTGACTCTCCGTTTCGCGATACGCTTTTTATTGATGAGGTTGACGGTGGTAACGTTCTGGCTGACGGAGTTTTTGCCATAAGAACCGCAACCCAGCGTGAGAGACGGCGTATTGGTGTTATAGATGTCGCCGATGGCGCCCTGAGAAGACGGGCTGTTTACGATGATGCGGCCTACGCGCATGGCAATGCCATATTCGTCCGCAATCTGCATATCGCCGGTGTGGATCACCGCGGAATGGCCAAGGCCACCCAGCTCCAGCATACGGTTGGCATAATCAAAGCCCTGCTCTTTGCTCTTTACTTTGAAATAGGCCAGCACCGGGCTGAGTTTCTCTTTTGCCAGAGGATGATTATCATCCGGTCTATCCAACGGCGCAATCAGGATCTTCGTCTTTTCCGGCACCTTCAGGCCAGCCTGTTCCGCAATCCAATTGGCACTTCTTCCCACCACTGGGGCAAACACGCCTTTATGCGGGTCCGGGAACA
>CAMBHV010000141.1 GCA_945867255.1 uncultured Clostridia bacterium | reverse complement strand
TGGCGCTTTTTTATCCACTTGACAGTACATGGCAACATTATTTGAAACTGCCAGTTCATATTTTGCTACAGCATGCGGAATGCGGGCGGCCATTCTCGCTATGCTGCATTTGCCGCAGTTGTTTCAGGCCTTCGTCATCGGCACGCAGTTTTATACACAATGCAAGGATAAAAGTGCCCGTGTGCTGCCCTCTTTTTTGAAAAACATGCCGGGAAGCGTCCGGCAAGGTGCTCTTATGCTGTAACAAAGGGCCGGCCTGAAAGCCAAAGGCTAGTAAAAACGGATGCGTACCCGCTTTGTGTCTACCTATGCGTGGCTATCAAAGACAAATCCGGCCGGCCTGAAAAGTGTGCCGGCTAAAAGCAGCAGGGTTGAGCCGTTATACTGGATGTTCGGTTCATACAGATATACATAAAGTCAAAAAGGCCCGGTGCCCTTTATGGGCTGCCGGGCCTTTATTATATGGTCGCTCCATCAAGGGTTTCCTTCGGGCAAGAGACACTTTTCCCCCACAGCTTCATGCACCGGCCCCTACCTAAACATTACTGCAAAATGTTTGCCGCCATGGGTGTACATAAAAACTTATCCCTTTGCAAAATATGGATGCGTAAAGCAAAATGCTTCGCGGCATCCTATATAACCATCCAGCCCTTTCATGCTGCAGTAACATCTGCACCCACATTTCACGGGCAATGCTTTTCTGTGCCCACTTCTTTTCACAGCACGGCAGCTATTTTTTGCCTGTCATGCCCAAGTCAATATACCGGACCATGGCGCAAATACACGACAAACAGAGCTGCCGCTGCCACAGCCAATACCATCAGCGCACAGCGCAGCGCCCATGGCCGTCTTTGCAGGCACACGGCCGCCGCGCACGGCAACACAAAGCAACCGGCCAGATACCGCGGCGCGCTCAGCAGCCAGGTGGCGCCCATGGTGAAAGCCACATACGCCAGCCCAAAGGCCAGGTGATGCACGTGTAACTTGCGCGCAGCCATACACAAAAGCCCCGTGGCATATAAAATGCATGCCACAGCAGCAAGGCTGATGCACACGGCATTCAACCACTGGCCTTCCTGCCACCACTGCTCCATGATTTGCATGTGATACAGCACGGTGTTTGCAAAAAAGCCCAGCTTCTGGCCCCAATGTTCATACTGATATTTTGAAAAGCGAAACCATTCGCCAAACACGGCCTTGTTCAACGCAAGATAGCCCAGCAGCCCCAACACAGGGCCCAACACGGGCGCGGTGTATGCGGCCGACAGCCGCATGCGCTGCGTACGCACAGTCTGCCACACCCACACGGCTGCTGCCCCGCACAACAGTGCCCCGGGCGAACGTGTTAGCGCACACAGCATCCCCAGTACACCGGCCAACCAGGGGTGCCTATGTTCCAACGCCAGAAAAAAGCTAATGCACAAAAGCAAAAACAGGCTTTCCGTCATGGGCAGCGCAAAGAAAAACGCCCCCGGGAACACAAGCGCCCACGCGCATGCACACACACCGGCGCGCTGGCCATAGTTTTGCACCGCCAAGGCATACAGCCCCGCGCCACACCCTGCAAACAACGGCAGCTGTACAGCGCATCCCAACACATACCATGGCAGCACACCCCATGCGTTCAACATACGCAAAAGCCACGGAAACAATGGAAAAAACACAATGCGCAAATGCTGTTCGGTTATTGTCTCGTTCCATTCGTTCTGATAGCCATAGCGCGCAAGGCTGATATAGTGCGGCGCATCGATACCGCCGAAAAACTGCCCCAGCGCATCTTCCAATCCGGCGCCCGGGTTTTGGCGCAGCGCGCACACCGTCACTATCACCTGAACCACAAGGGCAAACACCAAAAATGCCAGCGCCGCCCACGCCATGCCACTGCGTGTTGCTTTCCAGTGCGGAAGGGCACAACACCGTACCCGTACAAGCTTTATAAGGCATATCACACTGCCTGCGCAAAACGCCCCCAGGGCACAGAAAAAGAGCGCCCACTTCACAAGTGAAAGCACGGCGCCCTCCCCCTTTCATTTGCCCTGTGCGCAGCCACATTACGCGGCATCCACATGCTGCAGAAGCGAAGTATACAGTTCGTTTGTCTGTTCATTTGTACGGCCACTAAACACCAGCACACCGTCGGCATAATCCACCTTCACCCAAACGGCGGCGTCTGCACGGGTATACAGGTAATAAAATCCATATGTTTCGCTTACATATTCGCCTGCCTGAATGGTGCGCGTACGCATGGCGTTGTTTGCCTCGCCCTTATCCAGCGTTTGCAGCAATTCTATGCCCGTGATATCTGCATAGGGCACGGTGCGGCTGTTACCCGGGCCGCCCGTAACGGTAAAGGATGTATCTTCCAGCGAGACAGAAATATTTTGAAAAAACATCAGCCATACGCCAAAACACAGTACAACTGCCGCAGCCACCACCTTGGCCCAGAACCACACAGTGCGATCTTGCTTTTCGGGGGTTCGAAATATCATACGGCTTTCCTCCTTACAATGCGGAGAAGCGCTTTGCCCCCCACGTAGTTAAAACATACCACAAACCGGCGCTCAGCACAAGCGCCAACGCGGCAAAGGTCAGGCAAAAGCCGGCAAACCCCAACACGCGCCCCAAAAGCAGCCAACAAAGCGCCCCAAGACCTACCAGCGCCATGCCGCCCAAAATGCCGCAAAACGCCGAAGCCGACTGTTTTACAATTAGCGTGTCATTCACACCGTCCAGCCTGGGAAAGCGCAAGTTCACACACAGTCCACCCAGTGCCAGCAAAAGAGAAAATGCAAGGCACAACGCCAGCGCCGCACCCAAACTGGCAGCAGAAAGCTGCACAGCAAACCCCAGGCACGCAAGGCACACCACAGTGGCGGGCCACGCCACCGTAAGGTTCAACGCCAGCTTGGCGTGCAGCAACGCCCCGGTGGAAATGGGCGCACTTTTCAGCACCCAAAGTTGCTTGCCCTCCAGGCTGATGGACACGCACGTAGTGTTTACGGTGGAAAGCATAAACGCTACGCCCAAAAGCCCTAACGGTAACAGGGCATCTATGCCCCCCAGCGCGACAGCCGCCTGCGCAATCGTGTTGCGGGCAAACACCGCCCACACACCTGCACCCACCATCAGGATGGCGCCAAACCCCGTATTGAACAGATAGATCGGCGTGCCGAAGAAACGGGCCAGTTCCTTTTTATACAGTGCCGCAAACTTCCCCGAAGAACCCAGCCGGGAAAAGCGGTATGCCCTGCCCATGGCGCGCGAATGCACACCGGTGAGGATAGACTTGTATCGCCGGCCCACAAGCCATGCCACTGCCAGGAAGGGCACCAAGCACACTGCAGCATAGCCGGCCAGCGCCAACATGTTGCCCTCCAGCGCGTTTTGCAGTAATCCCAGCGGGAACAGCCATGTATTCAGCACGTGTTGCAGCACATCGGCATTTTGCAGCATCAGCGCCGCCAACCGGTTCACCTGCATGCCACCGGCAAGCAATGCACCAAACAGCACCAGATACAGCAGGCTTGCCACCAGCGCCTTGCGGCGCAGCCGCCCTTCAGCAAACGCCACCAGCCACCCAACCAGTGCGCCCAGGAACGTGGGCACAAACGGTGTGCACACCACGGCCACCAACAGAGCGGGCACAAATAACGGGCCAATATCACCATACACGGCTAACGCCGCACCCGTGGGCACCAGCCAAAGCCCGCAGAATACAAGGTTTTCCAGATAAAGCGCCAGCAGTTTTGCCAGCACCACGGTAAACGCGGGTACGGGCAGGCTGAGCATCAGGTCCATATCCCGGCTGCCATACATGATGCCGCTTGCGCCAAACATCGTAAGCATCAAACTCATCAACACGCCCATCAGGACCATTACAGGCGCCAGAAACCCCAGCGCCCCGTTCTCGCTCATCCAGCTGCCCAAAAGGAAACTGTATGTGCCTGAAATATAAAGCGGCAGCACCGCCAGCAGCACCACTGCCCCAATGCCCGCCTTCCCCTTTCGGCCACGCCCCAAATTTAGCGCCGCCAGCATGGCGCGGAAATCTATCTTTACAAGGCACCGCAGCTTACGCATGGCCTTCACCTTCCCTTGCCAGCTCCAGGAATACGGCTTCCAGATCCGACTTCCCCACGATATCTGCCGTGGGCCCTTCTTCCACAAGATGGCCCGCTTTGATAATGGCAATGCGGTCGCACAGCTTTTGCGCCACTTCCAGCACATGCGTACTGAATAGTACGCTGCCACCCCGGGCGCATACATCACGCAGATATCCCTTTGTCACGTAGGCGGCCTGAGGATCCAGCCCAACAAAGGGCTCATCCAGAATCAACAGCCGTGGCCTGCGCATCAAAGCCGAAATCAGAGCCAGCTTTTGCTTCATACCGTGGCTGTAGCTGCCAATGGCACTGCCCAGCGCCTCCGTAAGTTCATATGCATCTGCATATTCCTTTACGCGCTGCGTGCGCTCGTCTGACGAGATGCCGTAGATATCGGCAATAAACGTAAGAAACTGCACACCCGTCATAAAATCGTACAGATCCGGGTTGTCCGGCAAGAAAGCCATTACCTGTTTTGCCGCCACCGGTTGGCGCAAAATATCGTGTCCATCTATCTCCATGCTGCCTTCAGAAAAATCCAAAATGCCTGCCGCG
>CAMBHV010000140.1 GCA_945867255.1 uncultured Clostridia bacterium | reverse complement strand
CGGTACTCATTCCCCGCCGTTTGGCAGCTTTGAACAGGCGCAGGTTTCAGCGCGCCTGTCTGCGGGCATGCACCCGCCCCCGCAGGCATCTCACACAGCAAAACCCCCGTGCAGCTTTTCGCTGCACGGGGGTTTTCTTCTTTTAACATGCCTGGGTGTCATGTAGCAAACAGCATGGCAGACATCAGTGCCCGCGCCCGGCACCGCCACCGCGGAAACCACCACCGCCGCCGCCGCGGAAACCGCCGAAGCTGCCGCCACCGCCGCCACGGAAGCCACCGCCGCCAAAGCCGCCAAAGCCACCAAAGCCACCAAAGCCACCAGGGCCATCAAACGGGCCACGCGGCGGGCGGCGTGGCGGACGCCGCCTGCGTGAAGCGCCCAGCGCACTGCCGATAAACATGCCCGTCATAAAATCCGCACCGGAATTGCGGCGTGCATACGGGTCGTACGTATAACGCCTGCGGGGACGCGCCGCGCTGGACAGCACACTGATCAGTACGATCACCAACACAAGAAAGCCCAGAAGCCCTACCATGGTAAACATCCCGGTAAAGACCCCTTCGCTCTCCTGCGCGGGTTGCTGCGGCCGCGTGGGAACCTGAGTGCCCTGCACGGTGCTTGTGCCTTCGCTTACACCATAAATGGCGCACACTTCATTGTACAACGCCTCAAACGTTTTCTGCACGCCGGCATCGTAATTGCCCACGGCAAAATCCGGCTCCAGATATTCATTCAAAATGCGGCTGAGCGCAGAGGTGGGAAGCAGGTTTTCCAGCCCGGAGCCCTGCATGCACTGATAATCTTCATCGCCAATAGAAAGCAGCAACAGCACACCGTTGTTCTTTTCGGCCGAGCCGATGCCCCAGCTGTTTGCCAGCTCATAAGCGTACTCTTCTGTGGTCATACGGCCGGTGCTTTGCACCGTTACCACCACGATCTGTGCGCCGCTCGCATTATACAAAACGTCATTTTTACTTATTATATCACTTTCTGTTGATTCAGAAAGGACATCCGCCCCATCATACACATAAAAATCTGCCGTAGGGGTAATATCCACTTCGGCCCATGCGGGAAACACCGCCAATGCCATCAGCAGCACAGCCAACATGGCCGCCGTATTTCGAAAAAAGCGCTTCACTCCGCGCCCCCCTTTCCTAGCCGTGCGCACCCCATTACGCCATAGCCTGCACATCTACCCCGGCAAGCTTTGCAATCAGCGAAGCCGGAAATCCCTGCAACGTTTTTTCGGCTGCCACGGCATAGGTATTGTACTGTTCCATAGAATGCGAAAGGATATCCGTACGGCTGACAAACTCACTCCACGCAAGTTGAGCAGCACTTTTCTGCGGGTCCCGCGCGGCTTGGGGCAGTGCATTGTATACAATGCCAAGGGCTGTTTCCAGCTTTGTGCCTGCGGCATATTTTTCGCCGGGTGTGGTGGCCGCCTGGCTTTCCGCCAGCGCCGCGCTTGCCGTTTGCACTTTGGCATCCTCTGCGCCAAGTTCCGCCTCGGCAATGCCAAGGATGGTTTGTGCGGCGGTTTCGCGCGCAGTAAAATCCGCCTCCATATTTTGGCGGTAATAATCCAGCGCCACATCCGCCACACCGCGCACCTTCCATGCGCCAATGCCAAGCACGCCTGCCACCACAGCCAGCACCAGCACCAGCCAAGCAACGGGGCGGTTTTCCTTCCAGGTGAGTTTTGTGTTCATTACAGCATGCTCCTTTATGCGGGGCTCACTGGGCCATCTGCAGAAGTTTTGCCTTCAGCTCATCTTCAATGCGGCCCAGCTCGGCTTCGGCGGCCACACGTTTGGCGCGCCCTTCGGCCTGGATCTTTACCACCTCATCCAGCGTATCGATCAGGCTGCGGTTAGTTTGCTGCAGCGTCTCAATATCCACTACGCCGCGCTCCGATTCCTTTGCCGCCTCCAGCGTGCCCTGCTTGAGCGCCGCCGCGTTTTTCTTCAGCAGTTCGTTGGTCATATCCGTAACGGCACGCTGTGCCTCAATGGCCTGCTGAGAATGCGCAAGGCCCAGTGCCAGCACCATCTGGCTTTTCCACAGCGGGATGGTATTCACGATGGACGTCTGGATTTTTTCCGCCATCATGGTATCGTTGGACTGGATCAGACGAATCTGCGGCGACATTTGCACCGAAATATTTCGCGTCAGTTCCAAATCGTACAGTTTTTTCTCAAAGCGTGTGCACTGATCTTCCAGGTCTTTCGCGGCCTGGGCGTCCTCTGGCAGGCCGCTTTGCTGCGCCTTGGCCACCAACGCAGGCAGTTCTTCCCCGCGCACCTGCTCCAGCTTTTTCTTGCCGGCAATGATATACATGGTAAGTTCTTTAAAATACACCAGGTTGCGCTCATACATGGTGTCCAGCATGGAAATGTCTTTCAAAAGCTGCACCTGGTGATCCTGCAGCATACTTTCGATTTTGTCCACGTTGGTCTCAGCCTTCGAATAGCGCAGCTTCAGCTCTTCCACCTGGCTGCCTGCCTTTTTGAACCAGCCAAAAATACCCTTGGGCTGTTCGGCCGTGGCGTCAAACCCCTTCAACTCCGTAATGAGGCCGGTAACCATATCGCCCACTTCGCCAAGGTCTTTCGTGCGGATGTTCTCCAGCGCAGAAGTGGAAAAATCTGCCACTTTTTTCTGGCTGGCCGCGCCATATTGCAAAATCTGGGTGGAATTGGAAAGGTCTATTTTCTTGGCAAAATCTTCCACCTGCTGTTTTTCTTCTTCAGACAGGCCGCTCTCCTCTGCAAGTGTATCTGCATCCTTGGGTTTTGCCTGCGGCTGGGCTTCCTCGGGCTGCACAGCTTCGACGGGCTGTTCTTCCAGCGAAAGGCTCAACGTGGGTTGTTCCAGCGAAAGGCTGGGTGTGGTGTTATCTGTCATGATACATCGGTTCCTTTCTTCATCATTGTGTTAAAACAGGCCGCATCCCGCGGCACAGAGAATGGCTCAAAGTGTAAGGTTTGGGCCTTGGCTCTTTTCTTCGAACGGGCCGGCGCCCATGCCGGAAAGCTGCGTTTTCAGGCCCTCGTCCACAAGGCCCTCGCCGCGAGCTATGCCGTCCAGCACTTTCAGGTCGGTAGAAACATCCATCATTTCACCGGAGAACAACGCATCCAGCTGGCTTTCGAATGCCGTGGCAATCGTACCTGCATTCTGTTCCACCTGAGCCATCAACGCCTGTGCGTTTTCCCCCTGTGCGCCCAAGGCATCCATCTGCGCATAGGCGGAAAGCACCTTCACCGCCGTGGGCAGATAATATGTTGTAAAGCGGCGAACATTTTTTGCCTTGGCCGGGGTTTGGACCACCTGGGCCACAATGGCACGCCCCGCTTTTTCCATGCGCGTCATGGCCGCTGAAAGGCCCGGGTGCTCAATGGCTGCGTTCAGTTTTGCAATCGTATCCAGCCCTTGCTGCGCCTGGCGCAACATTTCGTCCACATCCTGCTGGCCGGTAGCATACACCGGGGCGGGTGCGTCCACCAACACTGTGCGCGGCAAAAACAGTTTTTTGCCCAACCCATAAGCACACACTGCCACTATGGCAGAAACAATCAGTGCCCACAGGCTGTAGATAGGCAGCACCAAGGCGCACAGCAAAAATGCACCGGCCGCCAGATAGATGGGCAACGCGGAAGGGATCTTTTTTTCTATTTTGTTGCCGGTTTGTTGCATATCAAGCCGTCATCCTTTCTTTATGCCTTGCGTGCCAGATACACAAGCGCGCCTTTCCCTCAAGAGAAAGGCGCACCCACAACGCCTGTGCCACGGCACGGGCGTGTTCCTCATTCATTTGCCACAGGCTCTTCATCCGTGCCTTCGCCCGTGATGCCCGTTACCACAAATTTGCCTGAAAGCTTATACCGGTATACATCGCTGTACGCAAATGTAAGGCGGTAGGAAGCACCCGGTTCCAAATCGGAAAACGTATAGCTTTGCGGCGTATCATCCGCCACAAAATGCACTGTGCTCACATACTGCGTCTGGCCGTCGCCCTGCTTCCACAAATCGAAATAGGCGTCTGTCCATTGCGTGTCCACACCGTCCGTCCAAAGTGACGCCTGCACCGTTACCGTGATGGAGCCATTCTGCACAAAATAACCTGTGGTGTTATAGTTGGTAAGATTAAACGCACCGTACATGGCATCCCCCGAGATCTGGGTGGCAATGCGGCCGGCTTCTTCCGGCACGGCAAAGCCCTCGGGCAGCGTAACACTGCCACCGGCCTGCGCCATATTTTTTTCAACCACTTCATCTTCTTCCTCGCCATCGGACGAAGAACCGCATGCAACAAGAGAAAGGCAAAGCGCAGCGGCAAGCGCCAAAGCCAGCAAACGTTTCAAAACGCTGTGTTTCATGAAAAAATTTCCTCCGGTTTTTGACTTTTCCCTGAAAAGACGCTACAATAAGGAAAATCGTGTAGCGTATGCTTTGATATGTTCAGGTACCATCGAGGCATATTATACTACATCCCCCGCGAATATACAAATACAAAACATCGTAAAAAATGTAACATTTCTGTAAGGAGCTGTTTTATGGACCCCCTCTCATCTGTCCGCTTTGTGAAACACGGCTGTATCTGCTTTGAGGCAGACGACGTTGTGGTCTATGTGGACCCGTACCTAATCCCGGATTCCCCACACGACGCAGACCTCATTATCATTACACACCCTCATGGTGACCACTTC
>CAMBHV010000139.1 GCA_945867255.1 uncultured Clostridia bacterium | reverse complement strand
AAAAGCAGCTGGCAGCGAAGTAACGAGCGAAATGGAATTATTCTTTGAACTTTGCCCCTGTGAAAAAGTTGCAGTGACAGGCTCGGATGGAAAAACTACCACCACTACGCTGATTGCCGAGATGCTGAAAGCTGCCGGCAGAACGGTACACCTGGGTGGGAATCTGGGACGTGCGCTTTTGCCTGTGGTGGAGGATATCTCTCCTGCGGATGTGGCTGTGGTGGAGCTTTCCAGTTTTCAGCTGATCAGCATGCATGAATCGCCCGATGTAGCGGTAGTGACAAATGTAACACCAAACCATCTGGATCATCATAAGGATATGCAGGAGTATATTGATGCCAAGCGCAATATTCTGTTGTATCAGAAGCCGGGTTCCCGTGCGGTGCTGGGGTATGCCAACGATGTGACACGAGCCATGGCAAGTGATGTGAAGGGCAGTTATCTGTGGTTCACGCGCTTTTCTGAGGTGGAAAACGGTGGGTTTCTGCGCGCAGATGGCATGCTTTGCATAGCAAAGGATGGAGCGACCACACCAATCGTTCATAAGAGTGAAGTAGCGCTGCGTGGCGAACATAACCTGGAAAATCTGCTGGCGGCGTTCTGCGCCGTATGGGGCATGGTGGATGTATCCGTGATGGCAAAAGTAGCGCGTGAGTTTAAGGGCGTGGAACATCGCATTGAACCAGTGCGCACTTTGAATGGGGTGCAATGGTTCAACGATTCCATTGCATCCAGTCCCACGCGTGTGATTGCTGGGTTGCGCGCGTTTGACCAGAAATTGATTCTTCTGGCAGGTGGTTCAAACAAACGTGTTAGTTTTGCGCCCCTTGCACCTGAACTGCTGGCCCATGTGAAGGTGTTGATTCTGATCTCAAATCCGCAGGAGCTGGCAGTGGCTGTTGCACGGGGGGAAACAGATTACAAAACCTCGGCACAGCAGATTGAAGAAGCTGTGCGCGCACAGGCCGGGTTTGAGGCAAGCGGGATGCAAATTTTGCATGCTGACAGTATGGAACAGGCAGTGCAACTGGCATACGAAACGGCAGTGTCCGGCGATATCGTATCCCTTTCGCCAGCGTGTGCTTCCTTTGATTTTTACCCGAATTTTGAAGTGCGTGGCCGCCACTACAAACAATTGGTGCATGCGCTATGATTGCACAAGTGACAAAAGAAACCGAGGCGGAATACCTTCGACGCCTGGGGCAGACACCGTTTTTTTCCGCACTGATGCATACGGTATACCGCTCTTGCGAGGGAAAAGGTGTTCAGTGCTTTCTGGTGGGAAGGCTTTCAGCTTTACAGGTATGCGGCCAGTGCGCGCTGTTGTGTGGCCAACCGGAAGACGAGGCAGAGCTGGCCAGTTTTCTTTCCTTTTTAGGCATCGCGCGCTTAAAGACGCAAGGGTGTTGTCCGCAGGGATTTGTGCCGCACGCTTTACCGCTTTTACGCTATGATGAGCAACGTATCGTGCCGGTTCCGGCTCTTCCTGAGGGAATGCAGCTGGAAACCCAACCCTCTCTGATAGCGCTGTGCAGAATGGCAGGGTTATCGGATGGCACAGTGCCGCCCGATGCGTTTGCCGCAGATGCTGCTGCGCGACGGAACCGGGGGCTGGCGGACATCCGTGCGCTCTCTCTGGATGGCGAACTGGTGGCCACAGCGGGTGTCTATGCATTACAGCCATGGGAGGCCTATCTGGGAGCGGTGGCAACATCGCCGCTGTATCGCCGTCGCGGCTGTGCAGGGTATCTGGTAAGTATGTTGGCACGCACATATGCTTCTCGGCCGGTACGCCTGATTTGCGAAGAAGCCTTGGTGCCTTTTTATGCAAAACTTGGTTTTGCACGTGAGGCGTTGTTGTGTGACTGTGTTTTGGAAAAAGATTGCGAAATTACTAATAGTATAAATTGAAAGGGATATTACTTAAAGGTGATAGAAGAGTTTTATAAGCTGAGTCCCCGCCTTTTGGAGCAGGATCGGAAGGCGCGGGAACTGTGTAGCGGCCAGTTTTCCATTCTGGAAGAAATAAAGGAATATAACCAGCTTAAAATGCTGCGCGCATTTACAGACTGTGGTGTGGGCGGCCAACACCTGGTGGGAACAACCGGTTATGGAACGGATGATCCTGGCCGCAACAAACTGGAACAGGTGTTTGCGGCAGTAGTGGGGGCAGAAGCTTCACTGTTTCGCCACAGCTTTTTGTCCGGTACGCATACGTTGAGCGTGGCTTTGTTTGGGGTGTTGCGCCCGGGAGACTGTATGGTATCCGCTGTGGGGGCGCCATATGATACGTTGCTTGGCGTGATTGGTCTCACGGGCAACAAAGGGTATGGCAGCCTGAAAGAATGGGGCGTGCAATATGATGAAGTTCCGTTGAAAGACGGAAAGCCGGATATTCCTCTGATTGCTGAAAAGTGCAAAGGAGCACGAATGTGTTATATTCAGAGAAGCAGAGGATATTCTTCGCGCGATGCATTAAGCCTTGAGGACATCGAAACTATCAGCAAGGCGGCAAAGGCTGCTCAGCCCGATATTGTGGTGATGGTAGACAACTGCTATGGGGAGTTCACTCAGAAGCAGGAGCCCACACAGCGCGGGGCAGACCTGATGGCTGGCAGCCTGATTAAAAATCCGGGTGGTGGCATTGCACCCACGGGCGGATATATTGCGGGACGGGCAGATCTTGTGGAGTTGTGTGCGCACAGGCTTTCCGCGCCGGGTGTGGGCGGCGAGATTGGCTGCACGCTGGATGTGCTGCGTGAAATGTATCTCGGTTTGTACTATGCACCGGGGGTGGTGTGTGAAGCGCTGAAGACGAGCGTGTACACAAGCTGCCTGTTTGAGCTTATGGGATATGACGTGTTGCCGCATTATACTGCACCGAGAAATGACATTATCACCAGCGTAAACACCAGAAGCCCGCAGGGGATGATAGCATTGTGTGGCGGCGTGCAGGCAGGGAGTCCGGTGGATTCCTTTGCGGCGCCAGAGCCCTGCCCCATGCCGGGATATGAAGACGAAGTCATTATGGCAGCAGGCGCATTTACTTTGGGCTCTTCGATTGAACTTTCCGCCGATGGCCCGCTGCGTGAGCCATACACGGTATATGTGCAGGGAGGGCTGAATTTTGCTGCGGCCCGTGCGGGTGTGTTGCTTGGCGCCCAGCGCATGCTGGAACTGTAAGAAAGGGGATACAACGATGCAGGTATTCAATACACTGACGAGACGAAAAGAAGAACTGAAACCCATCATGCCGGGAAATTTCCGTATCTATGTATGCGGCCCTACAGTGTACAACTATATCCATATTGGAAACGCACGGCCGGTTATTGTGTTTGACACGCTGCGCCGGTATCTGGAATATCGCGGAAACAAGGTGCGTTTCGTTTCCAATATCACGGATATCGATGACAAGTTGATCACAAAAGCCAACGAAGAAGGCGTTTCCATGCAGGAGGTGGCCCGTCATTATGAGGCGGAATTCCTGAAGGACTGTGAGGGTCTGAATGTGCTTGCCCCCACAGTGCGCCCGCGCGCCACAGAACATATTGATGAGATCCTGTCCATTGTGGCGGATATCATTGAAAAAGGATATGGCTATGTGGCGAAAAATGGAGATGTATATTTCCGGGCACGTAAATTCAAAGATTATGGGAAGCTTTCACATCTGAATCTGGATGAACTGGAAAGCGGAAACCGCAGCCTGCGCCATACGATGGATGATGATTTGAAGGAAGATCCGGCAGATTTTGCCGTGTGGAAAGCTGCCAAGCCGGGGGAGCCCTACTGGGAGAGTCCGTACGGCCACGGCCGCCCCGGCTGGCACATTGAGTGCAGCGCCATGGCGCGTAAGCACCTGGGCGACACCATCGACATCCACGCGGGCGGCGAGGACCTGATTTTCCCGCATCATGAAAACGAGATTGCGCAAAGTGAGTGCGCCAACGGATGTGAATTTGCCCATTACTGGATGCACAACGCCTTTTTGAACATTGACAATCGCAAGATGAGTAAAAGTGCGGGCAACTTTTTCACCGTGCGGGAAATCGCCGAAAAATTTGGCTATGAACCGATCCGATATTTCATGCTGACAGCGCATTATCGCAGCCCGCTGAATTATACGGTGGATCTGCTGGAGGCCTGCAAAGCGGCATTGGAGCGCCTGTATACCTGCAGGGATAACCTGGATTTTGCGCTGCAGAATGTAAAAGGGGAAAGCGAAGCGCTCACGGTGAAAGCGCGTTTTGCCCGCGAAAAATTCTGTGAAGCGATGGATGATGATTTAAATACACCGGACGCTTTGGCTGCCATTTTTGACTTTGTGCGCGATGCCAACACCTTGGCTGCAGATGCTTCAAAAGGTGCGCTGGAAACGGCCATTGAAGTGTTTGATGAACTGACGGGCGTGCTTGGCATTGTGAACAACAGAACCCGGCAGGAGGTGCCGGCAGATGTGATGGCAATGGTGGAGGAGCGAGCTCAGGCGAAGAAAGCAAAAGATTGGGCGCGTGCCGATGCCCTGCGTGCACAGATTGCAGAAATGGGGTACACGGTGGAAGATACCCCGCAAGGGCCGAAAGTTGTAAAAAAATAAGAACATAATAACGGACGGGGGCCGCCTTTCTCTGCAGGAGAAGGGCGGCCCCCGTTGTTTGTTTCGCGATACGAATCAGTAGAATGTCAGGGAAAAGCGAATCCCGGGAAAAAGATGCACCGATAGGGCAAGACCTCATGAT
>CAMBHV010000138.1 GCA_945867255.1 uncultured Clostridia bacterium | reverse complement strand
AATTTGCTTACAGGACGATATCCGCCTTGTAAAAAAGAAGGATTATATTCAAACCCCCAAGCCAAACGGCTACCGCAGCCTGCACCTGATTGTGGAAGTGCCGGTGTTTTTTGCGCAGGAAAAGAAATGGCTTCCCGTAGAGCTGCAGCTGCGAACCATTGCCATGGATCTGTGGGCAAGCACCGAACACAAGCTGCGCTATAAAAAGGACCTTCCCGTGCACACAGCCGCGCAGATTTCGCAGGAATTGCGGGAATGCGCCGAGGAGATCCACCGCATGGACCTGCGCATGCAGGCCATCAATCAAAAGCTTCGGGCTTCCGGCGAAGCCCGAAGCCGGGAAAGGACAGATGATTAAAAATGCCTCTGTTGATTGCGAGATGGATGTTGACCATTGTGGCCGCCTTTGGCGCCGGGAAACTGGTTTCCAAGGCAAAGCTTCCTTCTATTCTGGGATGGCTGATCACCGGGATGGTTCTGGGGCCGCACGCCCTTTCGCTGATGAGCCAGCAAATTCTGGACGCCTCGTGGTATCAGGCCATCCTTCATGTTCTGGAATGCGCCGTTGGGTTGATGATCGGCACGGAGCTGGTGTGGAACAAGATCAAACGTTCCGGAAAGGCCATTATCATTACCACGCTGACACAGTCGCTTGGCACGTTTGCGGTGGTTTCGCTGGTGTTTGGCATTGTGTTGCGCATTTGCGGCCTTCCGCTTTACCTTGCGTTTATTTTTGGCGGCATTGCGCTTGCCACCGCCCCCGCCCCGGCTTTATCCATTGTGCGCGAATTTAAAACCACGGGGCCTGTCACACAGGCCCTGATCCCCATGGCGGCACTGGACGACATTGTGGGCTGCGTTGTATTTTTCATTACCGTGGCCGTGGTGGCAGGCCGCCTTTCCGCCGGGGCCCTGCCCGCCTACATGATCGTGCTGGTGGTGCTTCTTCCGCTGGTGATCGGCGTGGCCACCGGCCTGCTTGCCGGTGTGGTGCTGAAAAAAGAACGCGGCCGGGCCGCCACGCTGGCGCTGGTGATTGGGATGATCCTGCTGGCTTCGGCAGTGGGCGGCGTGTTCAACACCGTGTTTTTGCCGCGCCCGGTTTTGAATTTCATGCTGATCGGCATGGCATTTTCGGCCACATTTTCCAACATGCTGCCGGAAGCGCGCCTGGCGCAGATCATGGATGGGTTTCAACCCGTGCTGGGCATTGGCATGATTGCCGTGATCTTAAACCTGGGCGCACCGCTGGATTATCACCTGATCCTGGGGGCCGGCGTGTTTACGGCGGTTTACATTGTATCGCGCGCTGCCGGAAAATATTTTGGCGCCTACTTTGGGGCCAGCATCACAGGCGCGCCGGAAACTGTAAAAAAATATCTTGGCCTTACACTGCTGCCACACTCCGGTGTTTCCCTTGTGTTTACCGGCATTGCGGTTTCCGTTCTGGCTTCGCCCGCGCCGGAATGTGCCAAAATCGTTCAGGGCACCATTGCCGCGGCCGCCGTGATCAACGAGATCATTGCCGTTATTGCCGCAAAAAAAGGGTTTGAATGGGCCCACGAACTGAATGGGGCGCCAGACGGCAACGCGCCAAAAGCGCAGCATATGGTCATCACCATCAGCCGTCAGCACGGCAGCGGCGGCAGAGAGATTGCGCAAAAAGCCGCGGCGCAGCTGGGGCTTGCGTTTTACGACCGCGAGATCATCGAGCGCGCAGCCCAGAACAGCGCCATGGATATCAGCCTGTTTGAAAACAGCGAGACCCGCCCGGAGGGCGGCCTTCTGTGCGGGCTTTCCACAGATGCACAGTGTGCGCTTTCTGTGGCAGACAAAGTGTTCCTGCAGCAGGCCAATGTGATACGCACCCTTGCCGCAAGCGAAAGCTGCGTGGTGGTGGGGCGCTGCGCCGATGCCGTTTTGGCCGAAAGCCCGCAGGTGCTGCGCGTTTTTATTTACGCCAGCCCGGAAAGCAGAAAGCAGCGGGTAGAAACGGTTTATCATGAGCCGACAGACTGCATGGAAAAACTGGAAAAGAACCGGTGCGCCTATTACCAGCACTACACCGGAAAGCGTTTTGGCGATGCGCACAATTATGACATCTGCCTGAACAGCGGCACACTGGGCACAGAGGAATGCGTCCGGGCGATCTGCTCTGCCTTTCGTCGGCGCACGCAAAACTCATAGCGGCACAAAGCCGCCTTACAAGGCAAACCGCCACGGCCCCTGCCATGGGGCGTGGCGGTTTTGTGTTGTTCGCTTTCGTGCAAAGCCCCCGCTTTGCCGGGCTGTGTAAAAAAATGAGATAGCAAAAAAGGCCCCCCTGACAGAATAAAACTGAGGTTGGCCAACTGCAACAATAAAAAGCCAAGCGGCATTTTTACATGAAAGAAAAAGACGAAGAGAGCCTGCCGCACACCACATGAAGGCGCCCGTATCCTATCGTGTTTGCGCCGAAATGCCGCCGGATGGCCATATACGGGCAAATCAAAAAAGATAAGGTTTGCCGCTTTATGGCGTTCCAAAAATTGATTTTGGAAAAACAATGCCTGTTTTACAGGCGGCCGCGCAAGCCATGCCGGGGGCCGGATGATTTCGTGCCTCTTGAGCGGCTTGCCGGCATGAGGCCATTCCAGGGTTTGCGCAAGCCTCCCTTGGCCGGCGGCCCTGACACAAGCCCCGGCGCTGAACGGCGCCTGCCTGCGGGCACAAAGGCACGCGGCGTTTATGCCTGCCAAGCCGCGCTGCCGGCTGCGCCGCATGCGGCCAGAGGGGTGCCGTGGGCAAGGCCGCTTGCAGCCGGGGGCCTTTGGCCCGCACATCCGGCTGCGCTTTGGCCGTGTGCACCCGGAAAGGCCGCATGGGTTTCCAGCTAAAAACCCGGCGCAGCCCACAGGCTGCGCCGGGTTTTGCAAAGGTTGCGGGAAGCTGTGCCCATGCGGCATGCCGCACGCGGCCAGCTGCTTATTCGTGACGGATGGCCTCCAGCGCGCTGATTTTCACCGCGCGGTTTGCCGGGGCAATGCCCGAAAGCACGCCCACCACCGTGGCAAACGCCAGCGCCGCAAGCACCAGCCACGGCGGGATGACGCTGAGCTTTCCGCCCATGTCCCCCATGCCGCCCATGCCGAACAGCGCACCGATATCCACGCTTGTCACCTGCATCTGAACGCCGAACTGCGCAAGGAACATGGCCAGCGCAGACAACCAGGTGTTGATGTTGTTCAAAATCAGGCTGAGCAAAAGGCTGAGCGCCGCGCCCGCGATGCCGCCCAAAAGGCCGATGAAACCGGCCTCGATGAGGAACATCTGGCGTATTTTGGAAAGTTTGCAGCCCAGCACCTTCATGACGCCGATCTCTTTCGTGCGCTCGTAAATTGCCATTGTCATGGTGTTGGCAATGTTCAGCGCGGCCACCAGAAGTGAAACGGCCGCAAGCCCGCCCAACATCATCTGGCCCGACGCCACCTGTTTTTGCATGTCTTCGCGGTACTGCGACATGCTGCTTGTCTCGTAGCCAATGGCTTTGATCTCTTTTTCCACCTCGGCTACATTGTTTACATCATTCGCTTTGACATACACCTGGTTATAGCCCTTTACCTTCTGGCCGCCCATGCCGCCGATGACCACTGTGCCACCGCCGCCACCGCCGTTGCCTTTGGAAAGCTTTTTATATTCTTCCTCCAGGCGCTTCATGTCCTCAATGTTCATCAGGATGCCCGTGGTGCCCTGCTTGGAATAATCCGTTTTCATTACGCCTACCACCACAAGCTGATAATCCCGCGTTTTCGGGTTGCCCTGGTCGTCATAATCGTAGATCATGCGAAGGGTGAGCGGCTCTTTGGTGATGTCGAAAAACGGCTCGTTGATAATATTGCCGTTTTCGTCTGTTTGGGCCCAGCGGTAACGGTTGGGGTTTGAATAACTTTTTTTGGTGTCTTCAAAGTTGTACGCCGCCTGCTCGCCCACCAGAACGGGGATTTTGTTTTTGCCAAGCTGCTGGCCGGAAAGATAACTGCCGCTGACAAGTTCGATGCCCATGGATTCAATGGCAGACACGTTCATGCCCGTGGCGTCCAGATAACAGGAGTACCGGTCGTTTTTGCCCGCGTACAGCTGGCCGTTCATGTTCTGGAACTGATACATGGGCGTGGCTGCCACCACGTTTTCCATGCCCTGGAACTGTGCCACCATCTTGTCGTCCAGTGCGGGGGTGTCCGCACTTTGGGTGTAATTGTACACAGTGATGAGCGTAAGGTCGCTCCAGCTTTCCAGCATGGCGTCGGTGCGCTCGTTCTGCGCGATGCCAAGCGAGATCATCACGATGATGGCGCATGTGCCCACCACCACGCCAATGATGGTGAGCGCCGTGCGGCCCTTGCGGCGGCGAAGGTTATCTGTGCTGAGTTTCATCAGATCAGATATCTTCATCGTCGTCCTCCATCAGTTTTTCGTTTTCCTTGCGCTTTTTGATTTTTTTGCGCACGATGATGACAACCGTCACCACAACGCCCGCGGCCAGCAGGCCCATCACGGCCCAGGCCCAAATGGGCATGCCTGTCTGTTCCGGCTCCATGGGAATTTCGCCCATATCGGGCATCATGCCATCATCGAAGGTCATTTCCTCCACCGTGAAGGTGATGTCTTTGGTGATGGTTTTTTCCTCGGCGTTCTCGTTTTCATACGTGATGACAAGCTGGGCGTTAATGGTGCCCGCCTGCGGGGGCGAGGGGGTGAAGTGGGGGCTGGAGTGGGTGGCGGGGTGGTCGGTGCGGAGGAGCTG